>JAYVJQ010000430.1:0-5515 GCA_043769055.1 Allobrachymonas sp. | reverse complement strand
GATAGGGGCGCAGCATCATGAAGAGCCTGCGGCTGAACGCCTCAAGCGCTTTGCCAAGCTTGGCACGATTGATCTGCGGGTGGATTACCTGCGGCCTGCAATTGGCGAGAAGTTCATTCTCAAAGCCGAAGTGCTGCGCCTAGGCTCGCGTGTGGCGAACACGCGCATGGAGTTTTGTGCGGAGGATGGCACACTGTTGTCAGCGGGTGCTGCGGCGTATATCGTGTCTTGACTCCTGATTTGATAGCATCCTGCGCATATTCAATGCCGGCTACTTGCTAAAAAAGCTTGAACAACACACTCTAAAGTTGAAGCGATGCAGTAGCAGCAAAGCCAGTCAGCAAATGATCGATAAACACCCGCACGCGAGGCGCTAAGCCTGCGCGGTGCGGGTAAAACAGCGCCATGCTCGCATCGCCGCTTTGGTGCAGCTTGGGCAGCACCTCCACCAACTCGCCGCGCTGCAAAGCATCATACGCATGATGGCGGCCTAATCGCGCAATGCCTAAGTGCAAGAGCGCGGCATCAAGCACCACCTCGGGGTCTGACAGGAGCAATTGCGCAGGCGCATCAAATGCGCACAGCTGGCTCGATCTCGCTGCACCCTCACGAAACGGCCAAGGATTCATCTTGCCGTTTAAAAAGCGCACGCGAATGAGCTGGTGCTGCGCCAAATCATCTACGCGCTGCGGCATGCCATGCGCTTTCAAATACTTCGGTGTAGCCACCAGCACTGCGGGAATACTGCAAATCTTGCGCGAAACCATGCCTTCGGGCGGCGCGCCGCCGCCGCGAATACCCACATCAAAACCACCTGCGATCAGATCAACTTGGTTGTCATTCAAATTCAACTCCACGCGCACTTGCGGGTGAGCCTTGAAGAAACTTGGCAAGAGCGGCAGCACATAACGGCGACCAAAGCCTACTGAGCAGTTCACCCGCACCAAGCCCTCTGGCTGCGCGCCTTGCGTGGCCAGCGCATTCGCATCCTCCAGCGCCTGCACGCCAATGCGCGCCTGTGCCACGAAAGCACGGCCTTCTTCCGTGAGCGAGAGGCGGCGTGTGGTGCGATTAAAAAGCCGCACTTTCAAATGCGCCTCCAACGCCGCCACATTCTTGCTCACCGCCGCAGGCGTGAGCCCCAGCACCGCAGAGGCAGCAGAAAAACTCCCGCTATCCGCCGCCGCAATCGCGCTGATTAAGCCAGGCAAAGTGGTTTGCAGTTGCTTCATGATTTTCAACTATGAGTTGTGAATGATGTGAGTGATTATGTCTTTTTATTCTGCACTTGCAAGCACACAATTCATTCCATCGATGCAGTGATTTGTAAGCACTTCACCGAATTTTTAATCAACCGTCATTTAGGAGTTCATCATGAAAGTTGCAATTTTAGGTACCGGCCAAGTGGCCATTGATCTGGCAAAAGGTTTCACATCGCGCGGCCACAGTGTGGTGTTTGGCACGCGCGATGTGCAGGGCGAGAAAGCAGTGAAAGCTGTCGCCGCCGTAACTGGCAGTAGCGCTGCGCCTTATGCGCAAGCTGCGGCTCAGGCAGACATGGCGGTGCTGGCCACCGCTTGGAGCGGCACGCAAAACGCTGTGCAGCTCACTGGCAATGCCGCCCTCAAAGGCAAGTTGCTGATTGACGTGACCAACCCTCTGGATTTTTCGACTGGCAAACCACAAATGGCTCTGGGCTTCCCCAACTCCGCAGGCCAGAGCATTCAGCAGTGGCTGCCTGATGCCAAAGTGGTCAAGGCTTTTAACATCATCGCTTCCAGCCGCATGATTGATCCGAAGTTTGCCGATGGTCAGCCTGATATGTTCATCGCTGGCAATGATGCAGCGGCCAAGCAGCAAACCGCCGATCTACTCAAAGCCTTTGGCTGGAGAAGCGCGATTGACATGGGCGACATCAGCAAGAGCTATTTGCTTGAAGCGCTGGCGATGACTTGGATCGAATTTGGCGTGAGCCGCAACCACTGGAGCCACGGGTTCAGTTTGCTGGGCTCGCAGTCAGCTTAAAACCTCTACCTTGGCCAGAGCACCCAGAGTTGCAAGCCCTGCTTGAGCCGCCCGGCCAAATCGCCAGCGGCATCACCCGAGCCCATGTAGTAATCAGCGCGCACTGCACCAAGGATGGCGCTGCCCACATCTTGCGCCATTACGAGGCGCTGTGTGGTCAGCGCCTCGCCGCTGGTTTGCAGCCATACAGGTGCGCCCAGTGGAATACTCTCTCTGTCTACAGCAATGGAGCGGCCCGCTGTGAGTGGCACGCCCTGGGCACCTCGGGGCCCATCGTTTGACTCGCCCCTCGGGCCAAGGTTTGCCGTCGCTGTATCCAGCGCCTCTTCCCGGAAAAATACCATGCGCGGATTGCTCCAGAGCATTTCTTGCACGCGCGCCGGGTTGGCCGCAATCCATGCTTTGATGCCGGGCCATGATGCGTCGCGGATCAGCCCCTGATCGAGCAACCAACGACCTACCGAGCGATAGGGCTGCTCGTTCGTGCCCGCAAAGGCCACGCGAATCATTTTTTGCGAACCATCATTTTCCGTGATGCGCAACTTACCCGAGCCTTGAATTTGCAGAATCAGTGCGTCAATTGGGTCAATTAAATAAGCGATTTCTTTGCCGCGCAGCGCTGCTTGCGCTTCTGGCAGAGTGTCGATCTCTTTGCGTGAATACCATGGCTTGCGCTGCGCAAGTCCCACAGGCGGCTGCCAAAGCGCAACACGATGTGTGCTGCTGCTGGTGCGGCGTGCCTCTAGCACTGGCTCGTAGTAGGAGGTCAGCAAACCCTCTGTGCTTCCAGCCAAAGGTTCAACCCGATACGGCTGCAACTTCGCCCGCATCCATGCGCGCTGCTGCATGCCATCTGCAATCGAGAGGCGGCGAATCTCGGGGCAGAGTGCGGCCCAGGGCGCTGCGGGGCGCTCACAACTGCGAACCCATGCATTCCAAGCTTCATGCAAGGCATCGGTTTCAAAGCCCGGTAAATCAGCCCACCACACGGGTTGCCAGCGGCTCTTGGCTTGCATGATGGGAGCTGCTGCCAGAGGTGGCTCGGCTGCAGGTGGCGCAATCGGCGGGATATTGAGCACCGCAGGTGCTTGGCCTTGCTCAGGCTGTGGGCTTGGCAAAGGGGCTGTACCGCAAGCACTGAAGATTCCTACAATCCAAAACGCAAGGGCGTACCGCATGAGGATTTGCATGGTCTGCAAGCGCCCAGATTTTTCACGGAGATTCGTCATGGGCCTCATTTTGCTTGAAGCGCTCGGCGCCTTGTTACTGCTTGTGCTGATCGTCTGGTGGACGATGTTCTCGGGCCGCAAAAAAGGTGAATTGCCGGGCAAGGATGATCAAGCTTGATTTTGAGGCTTTTTCGGCACTGAGCCGGATTGAGCATTGGATAATTTGCTATTATTTATATAGCATTAAAGTTGCTTAACCGAGGACAAGCGCCGCAGCGCCTGCTGCACGATATCGCTTTGCATGCTGCGGTACAAAATCGCTTCTTCTGATTCTTTGGCAAGCGCCCCGCTTTCGTTGAAGCTGATATCGCGCTGTTGGAGCAGCTCCGTCTCGGGAATCAGCTCTTTGCCTTCTTTCGTGCGCAGCTTGAATTTGAAGCGGGTGCGCAGCTGAAACTCACGCACTTGGCCTGAAGCATTCACACCCACCACAGTTTTCTCACGTTGATCGGTGAGCACATCCAAAATCACTTGCGCGGCATCAAGCTGGCGGCTGTCAGTGATCACGCGCACATCTGAGGCTTCGAGCGCACGGCGCAGCTCTTGACCCAAGCTGGAGCTTTCTGCAAAGCCCGCATACATCGTGTTGAACGGCAAATTGGCCGCGCCGCGCAGGGCGAAGCCGCAAGCGCTGAGCGAAGAAACTGCGGCAAGAGTCAGCAGATTGCGGCGCGTAGTAATGAGGTGCATGATGGTGTTCACAGCACGATGTTAACCAATCGGCCCGGCACGATGATGATTTTCTTCGGCTCTGCGCCCTGAGCTGCTTTCACAGTGGCCTCATGCGCCAGCGCTGCCGCTTCGATTTGATCCTTACTCGCGCCCGCTGGCACAAGGATCGAGCCGCGCAGCTTGCCCGCAATTTGCAGCATCAGCTCAATCTCATCTTGCTTGAGCGCTTCAGGATCAACTTGCGGCCAAGGCGCATCGAGCAAGTCGCCCTGGGCTGCCGCATAACCCAGCTCTTGCCACAGAGCATGCGTCAAATGCGGCGTGGCCGGGTAGATCACGCGCAGCAAAATACCAAAGCCCTCAAAGAGCACAGCCATATCACTGCTGGCTGCCATTTGCGTACCATCTGCTGGTTTGAACGCTTCTAGCGCATTGAGCAATTTCATCGCACCCGAGACCACGGTGTTGTATTGCATGCGCTCGTAGTCGTAGCTCACTTGCTTGAGCACACTGTGGATCTCAAGGCGCAGTGCTTTGGCAGTTTTACTCAGATTCCTAGCATCAAATGAACTGCTAGCCGGCATAGAGTCTGCGTTGAATGCTATTGATTTAATAGTATTTAATTTGCTACCGAAACCCCATACGCGGCGCAAAAAGCGGTAGCTTCCCTCTACCGCGCCATCGTTCCACTCCAGCGTCGCCTCGGGCGGGGCGGTGAACATCGTGTACAGCCGGGCGGTGTCTGCGCCGTATTTGTCGATCAGCTCTTGCGGGTCAACACCATTGTTTTTGCTCTTGCTCATCGTGCCAACACCTTCGTAGGTGATGGCCGTGCCAGCAGGCAAATCGCCGACTTGTTTGATGAGCTTCGCGCCAATGATCTTGCCGCCTGCATCGTGCACATGCTCCACATCCGCTGGCCAGAAATACTCTTTGCCGCCTTTCTCGTTTTTACGCGAATAAATGTGATTGAGCACCATGCCTTGGCACAGCAACTTGGTAAACGGCTCATCGGCCTGCATCAACCCCATGTCGCGCATGACCTTCGTCCAAAAGCGGGCGTAGAGTAAGTGCAAGATGGCGTGTTCGATACCACCAATGTATTGGTCCATCGCTGCGCCATTGGGGCCACCTGCTTTGGGCATCCAATAGTCCACCGCGCTGTTGGTCATCGCAGCGCTGGCCTTCTGGCCAGCCTCGGGCAAGCAATAGCGAATGAAATACCAGCTCGAATCGACGAAGGTGTCCATCGTGTCGGTCTCGCGGCGGGCTGCTTTGCCGCAGATCGGGCAAGTAGCCCCCGTGTGGAAGCCTTCATGCTTGGCCAGCGGGTTGCCCGAACCGTCTGGAATGCAATCTTCGGGCAGCTTCACCGGCAACTGGTCGTAAGGCACAGGCTGCGCACCATGCTCAGCGCAATGCACGATCGGAATCGGCGTGCCCCAATAGCGCTGACGACTGATGCCCCAATCGCGCAGGCGCCAGGTGACTTTTTTCTCGCCGAGACCTTTTGCAATTAGGTCTTTAGTCACTTGGTAAACGCAGTCTCGAAAGCCAAGTTCGTCATAAACACCCGAGTTAACGGTCAC
>JAYVJQ010000429.1:0-2643 GCA_043769055.1 Allobrachymonas sp. | reverse complement strand
AGAAGACGGCAAACACCTCTACGTCAGTTACGACGAATACCACAACCTGATTGAGAAGCTGGCCATCCAGATTCACAAATCGGGTTGGGAGTTTGACACCATTCTTTGCCTCGCCCGAGGCGGCATGCGCCCCGGTGATATTTTGAGCCGCATCTTCAACAAGCCCTTGGCCATCATGAGCACCAGCTCGTATCGCGCCAACGAAGGCACGATTCAAGGCCACTTAGACATTGCACGCTTCATCACCACCCCCAAAGGCGAAATCGCTGGCAAGGTGCTCTTGGTGGACGATTTGGCAGATTCTGGCCACACGCTCAAAGCCGTGGTCGATATGCTCAAAGACAACTACAAGCCCATCACCGAGCTACGCACCGCCGTGATCTGGACCAAAGGAGTCTCCGTCTTCAAATGCGACTACAGCGTCGATTTCCTTCCCACCAACCCGTGGATTCACCAGCCTTTCGAGGGCTACGACAGCCTCTCGCCAGAGAAGCTGCTGGAGAAGTGGAAGGTTTAAGCGCATCGCGCGCCGTCTTTTGGTAGCATCTGACTATGGAATATTCAGAGCAGATGCACCTTCAAGAGCAACGCGAGCTGGCGCAGGCGCTGGCTGTGCAGCGCATGAATGCGCAGGAGCGAGGTGTTTGGCTCAGTACTGAATGGGCGCGCGTGCAAACGACTGCCCAGTTGTTCATGAGCCGCTTTCCAAGCCAACCCGGTGCTATGAGTTTTGCAACACTTGCTGAAAAAAATCAGCACGATGAGCAACGCGAGCTGATGCAGGCGGCGCAGTTTTCTCTAGTTGCCACCTCACAACATGCGCCAAGCACCCACTGAAGATGATTTGTTGATGTTGTGTGGCTATAGGCCTCGCATGGAATATGCAATATTTTGCATGGAATCCGCACCTTAAGCGCAGCACGATGAACACCTTGACTACACCGAACCGCCCCAGCATTCAAATCGCCGTCACGATGCGCAAAGAGCGCGTGACGGGGGCTGCGGCTCGCTGGCAGGATTGGCGGTGGAAGTTGCATGATGTTGCCTTGCATCAGGAGGCTTTTGGCAATGTGCCGCGCTGTATGCATGAGGGAGTTGATGGCGCGCATTGGCTGTTTCCCGCGATGACGGTGGAGCTTTACAAGGACGATGCGGAAGGGTATTACCTGAACGCCACCACCGAGCAGCCTTGCTGGTTTGTGATGTGGCGTTTGGAGGAAGAAATCAAAATCGCCGATGAATTGCTGGCTGTGCCACTGCAAGCTAGTTTGAGCTACAACGATGCTGGTAAATGGCTTGATGCGCAAGAGACAGTGGAGCAAGTGCCTTGTGGAGCAGAAATCGCTGATTGGATCATAAGCTTTGCGCAGGAGTATTTTGTGGCAGAGCCGAAAAAGCGCAAGCGGCCTGAGAGCTTCAAGCGGTTGGAAGATCGCTTTGGCAATCCAGTGAGCATCAGCGCTGGGCCAAAGTACGAGGCGTAAATTCCATGTCTGATTCGGATAACAATTTCTTATCACGCTGGTCGCAGCGCAAGCAGGCCAAGAAGCAGGGCGTGGAGCTGGCTGAGCCAGCAGTGCCTGTCAAGCCTCCAGAAAGTGAATTTCTAAAGAAAAATAGGCCAGTAGCCGTTATGGAATCTGCGCAGAGTGCTCCTGATTTAGGAGTAACTCAAGAGCCTGAAAAGCCAGAAGACATCAAGCCGCCAGTGCCCACACTGCAGGATGCGCAACTGCTCACACCGCAGTCCGACTTCAAACCCTTCATGCGCGCCGATGTTTCGCCCGATGTGAAGAACGCGGCGATGAAGCAGTTGTTCAAAGATCCACATTTCAACGTGATGGACATGATGGACATTTATGTGGACGATTATTCCAAGCCCGATCCGCTGCCCCCTGAGATGCTGCGCCAAATGGCAGTAACGCAATTTCTCGGCTTTTGGGAAGAGACTGAGGAAGAAAAAGCGGCCAAGGCAGCCAAGGAAGAAGCACAGGCGCGGGAAGATGCGGAGAAGAATGCGCAGCAAAACGTGGCACAGTCAGAGCCTATTGAAGACAACTTAGCCCAAGCTGCGGCATCTGAGACCGCAGCGACTCTTACCGATGACCACCCTGATCTGCGACTGCAACCAAACGATGCCCCTGGACGTGAAGGCGCTCAGCCAGCATCTGGATGAAGACCTCACGCTGCACACTGCGCTGTGCCGCCGCCAAGCCGCGAGCTTTCAAAAAGCGATTAAATCGAGCGACGACGTAACGGTCGCCTGCACGCAGGAGCAGCGCCTGTTTGCAGCACTGGCCGATGAGACGGAAGGCGTGCGCGCCGGAGTCACATTCCCCATCAAGTTCATCAACATCCGTGAGACGGGTGGCTGGAGCGCGGATGCATCTTTGGCCATGCCAAAAATCGCGGCGCTACTTGCAGCAAGCAGCTTGCCCGAGCCTGAGCCAGTGCCCACGGTCACGTACAAAAGCCAAGGGCGGCTGCTCATCGTTGGCGAGACGGTGCAGGCTACGGCGTTGGCAGATTTGCTCTTTGATACATTGAGCGTTACTATATTTTCAATAGCAAACAAGCTAGATTCCACCTCGGCATTTAGCAGTTTTTTTTCTCAAGAACGCAAATATCCGGTACTCGCAGGGC
>JAYVJQ010000428.1:0-3311 GCA_043769055.1 Allobrachymonas sp. | reverse complement strand
CAGCTCTTTGACGAAATCGCTGTCTTTTTGCTCGCTGATCGCCCAGCCGCGTGACTCTGCAGCCGCAGCAGCTTTGAGCACCGCATCTTGCGTTGGCTTGTCAAGTGCATCAAAGGCCTTCTGGCTCACCACAGTGGCATTGCGTGGCAGCCAAGCGTTGACGGTGTAGAAGAATTTGGTCTGCTCAAACAGCTTGTTTTCTACGCCACTGGCGCTGGATGTGAGGAAATTCTCTACCGTGCCTGTGGCCAACGCTTGGCCTAGCTCAGCCAATTGAATGGTGGTGGGCTGAGCTTTGAGCATTTGCGCGATGCGAGTGGTGGCAGGGTTGTAGGCGCGCATTTTTGTGCCTTGCAAATCTTGCGGGCCTTTGATTTCTTTGACCGAGTAGAGCGACTGGCCAGGCCATGGCACAGAGAAGAGTAGCTTGATGCCTTGGCCAGCGAGCAGCTTATCAAGCGCGGGCTTGGAAGCGGTGTAGAGCTTGCGGGCTTGCGCGTAATCGGTAGCGAGGAAGGGGATGGAATCAACGCCAAACAGCGCGTTTTCATTCGCAGCGCCAGAGAGCAAAAATTCGCCTGCGGGCGTTTGCCCAGTTTGCACGGCGCGCTTGATTTCGTTGGCTTTGTAAAGCGAGCCATTGGGGTGCAGCGTGATTTTGAGCTTGCCTGCGGTGGCTTTATCCACCTCGTTGGCGAAGAGTTGCACGTTTTCCGTTTGAAAGCTGGCCACTGCATAGCCAGTGGGCAAATCCCATTTGGTTTGCGCGAAAGTGCCGGTAGCTACAGCGGCGACGGCAAAGGATAGAAGCAGTTTTTTCATGAGTTTCTCCAAAGAAAATTAAAAGGTAGCGAGTTGGTGGTTGAGTAAATCGGTGATCAGCATTGCGCCAGGGGCGTGCGTGATGCAGAAAGCGGGTTTGGCCTGCGTGATGGCCGCTTGCGGAGTGACACCGCATGCCCAGAACACAGGAATTTCATCAGCGAGCACTTCAACGGCATCACCGTAATCGGGCTTAGAAAGATCAGCAATGCCGATCTGACTAGGATCGCCCATATGCACTGGCGCGCCATGCACATCTGGGAAGCGCGAGGTAATTTGAATCGCGCGGATCGCATCTTGCGCCTTGAAGGGCCGCATCGAGACGACCATGGGCCCGTGAAATGCGCCAGCCGCTAACGTGGCAATATTGCTGCGATACATCGCTACATTACGGTTTTGCTGGATATGGCGCAGCGGCAAGCCTGCATCGAGCAAGGCTTGCTCGAAGGAGAAAGAGCAGCCAATCACAAAGGTCACTAAATCTTTGCGCCAGAGATGGCTGATGTCGGTCGGCTCTTCAACCATCACACCATCGCGCCATACCCGATAGCGCGGCACATCGCTGCAAATGTCAATGTCGATGCCTAAAGCGGGCAGCTTCGCCTCGCCCGGCTCGCCCACCGCCAACAGCGGGCATGGCTTGGGATTGCGCTGGCAATAGCGCAAAAAATCATTGGCCAGCGCTTCCGGCAAGATCACCACATTGCCTTGCACATGGCTAGTCGCAAAGCCGCTGGTGTGCCCCGTCCATTGGCCTTGGCGAATGGCTCGGCGGGCAGCTTGCGCAGATTGGCCAGCGGGAAAATCTAAAGGGCTCACGTTTGTTCCATCAAGTTCTTCAACATGAAACGGATTGTGAAGATCAACGCAGCTTCAGGCAAACGCAAAATTTTTTGCTTAGCTCATCAATTTTTTTGATGATGATCTAGAGGCAAGATTCAGGTAAACCCTAGGAAAAATCTCTCTTATTGTGGCGGCAATAAAGGGTTGAACACGCCTTTGCACAGCTTCTTCGCTTCGGTCAAACGCCCGCCAGAGCAGCCGGGGCGGATGGCTCCATGTCCTCCGGCGGCGTTCAGGGTTGGTTTGTCTTCGGGGCGTTGATTGCGCCGCCTCCCCCTTTACTTACGCCATCCGCCCCGACTGCTCTGGCGGGCTTGGTGCGAAATTAGCACTCCTGCGCACTACCAGAACCCATGCCCGTGTGATGCGGCTTTGCGTCTGGCGTAAGTAAAGGAGGAGGCGGGGAAAGAACATCAACCGGAGAAGACCACGCCAATCCCCGCCGGAGGACATGGAGCCAGACGCAAAGCCGCATCGCACGGGCTGCCACCCCAAGCCGCGAATAGGGTGTAGGAGTTCAACCCTTTATTGCCGCATCAATAGCCCTGCAAACTCAAATGAAGGCCAAAGCTGATTTCAGCACCCCATCCACCAATCCCGTGGCCGGATCGCTGCGGTAGCTCGCATGTAGCGGCAGCGGCGGCAGTTGGGTATTGCACTTGAGCACCTTCAAACCTTGCACCTCCACGAAGCGCTCAGCCGCAGCCAGCGGCAGCGTGGCCACACCAAAGCCGCCCTGTACGAGCTGCGCCATAGCGGAAATCGATGAAATCGTGTGAATGCGCTTTTGCTCAATCTTGGCCAAGCGCAGCGCATCCAGCAGAGCCACATGCGGCTGCGAGCCGCGCTGAAAGGTCAGCAACTCACCTTTGGCCAAATCTGCCAAGGTGTACGCACGCTTTCGGTGCTGCGCCGCCTGCCCCACGAAACACATCGCCATCGCAGGCAGCGCTTTGGTGCGCACGCCTTCGCCGCCCGCCGGTAAAGCCGCAAACACAATGTCTTGCGCCCCGCGCTGCACCTGATCCATCAGCACCGGCGTGGTCTCCACGGTCAGCTCCAGCTCCAGCCCCGGCTGCTCCACACGCAGTTTCTCAATCCACGGAATCAGCCAAGAATGCAGCACGGATTCAATCGCTCCGATGCGCAGCGAGGCCGAGAGTGCCATGCCAGAGCCCATCTCGGTTTTGATCTCGCGCTGCAACTCTAAAAGCTTTTGCGAATAGGAGACGAATCGACTGCCCGCCACCGTGAGGCGAAATTGCTTGTCGCGCCGATCCAGCAGCAACACGCCCAGCTCTTCTTCCAGCGCCGCCACCCTGGCCGACATGGCCGATTGGGTGAGAAACAGCTTTTCTGCCGCCCGCGAGACGGATTTGAGCGTGGCGACCCAGTAAAACGCCTCAACAAAACGCAGGTTCATATGATGTCTTTAGTTATCGGGAATCTACGGGTACGCAGCAATTGAGTGCGGCACATGATTTGCTATATCCTTGTTTCTTTCATTCCTTCCATTCTTCCACAGGAGTTGCCATGTTCAAGAAAATAGCTTTGGTGATGAGTCTTTCGCTGATTTCAGCAGGCAGCGCATTCGCGCAAACCAAGTGGGATTTGCCTTCAGCCTATCCTGCGACCAATTTCCACAC
>JAYVJQ010000427.1:0-4209 GCA_043769055.1 Allobrachymonas sp. | reverse complement strand
GCAGGTCAACTCAACTTTGGTAGCGCATTGCTCATTTGGGATCATGTGTTTGGCACGTACCGCGCAACAACGCAGCAGCAGCCCGCAAAAATTGGCTTGTATGCAGGCAGCAGCTATCCCGCGCAGGCCAGCTACTTTGCGCAATGGCTCACCCTCTTCAAGAGCGGCTGCTGCGCACAAGGAGGCCGCGCGTGACATCGCCCAGCCTCAAACAACAAGCCTTTGCAGAATTCATCGGCACCGCCGTGCTGCTGTGCGCGGTGATCGGCTCAGGCATCATGGCTGAGAAGCTTTCGGGCGGGAATGTGGCGATTGCGCTGCTGGCCAACACGCTGGCCACCGTGTTTGCGCTGTATGTGTTGATCGAGGTGCTCGGGCCAGTCAGCGGGGCGCATTTCAATCCGCTGGTGACGATTTGGGCACTGTTTTTTGATCAAAAACGGCAGGTAGCCGACATGGAATATGCGCAGAGTGCTCCTGTATTGATAGCGATGGTCTTCATCGCAGCGCAGCTCGCAGGCGCAGCTTGTGGTGCTTGGCTTTCGCATGCGATGTTTGATCTGCCGATTTTGCAAACCAGCGCCAAGCTGAGAGGCGGCTGGGATGCAGCAGGGCAATTCACGGGCTGGAGTCAGTGGATTGCTGAAGCTGTTGCCACCGCCGGCTTGCTCTTCGTCATCATCCGAAGCGGCGCAGTAAATGTGAATGCCAAAGCCAGCGCCTTGGTCGCTTGCTACATCGGCGCAGCCTATTGGTTCACCGCCAGCACCAGCTTCGCCAACCCGGCAGCCGTGCTGGGCCGCATGCTGAGCGACAGCTTCGCGGGCATCGCGCCAGCAAGTGCTTTAGGCTTTGTGGCGGCTCAGTGCGTGGGGGCGGTAGTGGGAGTGTTATTTGCCAGCCTGCTCAAGCCCAGAAACGATGGTGAGTGAGTGCTTTGAGAAACTGAAAAATCACCATTGATTCGCACAACTACAGACCTTTAAGCGACTCATCGGGTGACAATTTAACGGAGCGTATCCCATAGCGTTTGCATTTCTCCCACAGAGTCTTGCGGGAGATGCCCAAAGCATCAGCCGCTAAACCAGACTTGCCATCGAAGCGAGCGAGCACAGCGGTGAGGTAATCGCGCTCAGCATCTGCTACAAAGGCATCCAGTGTGGGCAGGGCAGATGCTTGTAATTTGTCTGTTTGGTTTTCAAACAAATCAGAGGCATCAATCTGTGCGTGTTCGCCCACCACACTCGCGCGCTCGATGCAATTGTGCAGCTCGCGTACATTTCCCGGCCACGCATGAGCGAGCAAAGCTGCCCGCGCTGCGGGCGTTAATTGCTTTGGAGGTTCGCTACGCAGTGTGGCATCGTCTTGCAAAAATCGCTGAGCAAGCCAGAGCACATCATCTGGGCGCTCGCGCAGCGGTGGCACGCGCATGTGCATGACGTGAATTCGGTAGTAAAGGTCTTCACGGAACAGGTTTTTTTGCACCAAGTGCTGCAAATCTGCATGGGTCGCGCAAATGAGCCTCAGATCAACATGGATCAAATTCTCAGCGCCAAGCCGTTGCACTTGCCGATCTTGCAGCACGCGCAGAAGCCGCACCTGCATGCTGGGCGACAGCTCTGCAATTTCATCGAGGAACAAAGTGCCGCCATGCGCCTGCTCGACATACCCTCGCCTAAGCTTGTCTGCTCCAGTGTAGGCGCCTCGCTCATGTCCAAACAAAGCTGCCTCGATCAGTGTTTCAGGAATTGCACCACAGTTCACTGCCACAAAGGGCGCGCTGCCTTGAGGGTGAGCCAGAGCATGCAAATGCCGAGCGAGCACCTCTTTGCCTACACCGCTCTCGCCGGTGATGAGTATCGTTCGGGCTCGCGCAGCAACACGCTGGGCTTGCGTTGCAATTTGGCGCATGGACAGTGAAATGCCCAAGGCCAAGTCAGTATCGGCGGCGCTGCTGACCACTGTATGGTCGGGCTCTGCGCCAATTGCAAGTTGCACCTTACTCACCAGCGCTGCGATATCAAACGGCTTGGTCACGTAGTCGCAAGCGCCTGCGCGAAGCATGGCAACGGCCTGATCGACCGATGCGAAAGCCGTGATAAACAGCCAGGGTGGCGTAGGTGCTTTGGAGCGCAGGCGCTCCTCAAATAAACGCTCCCCTGAGCCATCGGTCAAGCGCACATCGCTAACAACTGCATCGAACACTGCTTCATCAAGAAGCACTCTAGCCTGCTCGATAGAGCGAGACCATTTGACGGCATAGCCTTCTAGTTCAAAGCGATCCAGCAGCGATTCACCCATGATGAGGTCGTCTTCAATGAGAAGGAGTTGTGACATATTTTTATCCTGCCGTAGCGTGTTGATCCAAAGCCTGCGAGATGGGAAGCGAGACAGAAACGCGCGTCCATTGGCCATCACTGGCCACATGAATGTTGCCGTTTAATCGCTGCACAATTTGCCAGCATACCCACAAACCTAGGCCATAGCGGTGTTGGTTTTCTGAGGAATTGGCGGAAACGAAAGGCTCAAACATTTGCGCAATTCGTTCATGCGATAAAGCTGACCCCGTATTGCCCACCACAATCGCCAGCATTTCGGGCGTGTGCGCCACTGTCAATTCCACAGCAGCCTCGCTGTCCTCAGTGCTTTGCGCAGCTGCCACGGCATTGAGCAGTAAATTCAATGCGAGCTGCCGGATTTCATGCGCAGGTACAGCCATTGCGGCTTGGAGTGCTGGCTCGACTTGCCATAAAAGCTGTACGTTCCGCGCAGAGGCATTCGGCTGGATTAAGAGCATCAGATCTTCCCAGTCTTGATCCGTGAGCTGAGGAGAATTCAGGCGCGCTTCAACCAGCAAGGCTTCCACCGTCGCGCGAATTTGTTTCAAACCACGCTCAAGCAAACCAAAAGTTTTGCGCGAAATAGCATCGGGTTGCCCATGACGTAGTGCCGTGTCGATGGCATTCAACATGCCGCCCAGCGGATTGTTGATTTCATGTGCGATGGCGGCGGAGACTCTTCCCACCGCAGCCAGCCGGTCTGTGGCCATGACCTCGCGCTCTAGCGCCGCCTTGCGTGCCAAGCCATTGAGCATGAGCCGCGCCTGCGCTGACAGGCGTCCCACCTCATCGTCACTTTCTGGCGGAAGCAGTTTTAACACCTCGTCGGGCGGGTCAAGGCTTGCTCGTGAGAGCACCTGCGCGATTTGCGCCAACGGCTCAGCCAAACGCTTGCCTGCATACCAACCCAGCGGGATCAGTAGCAAAAAACCAGGCACGCTAATCAGCGCCACTTCAAGTACTGCCGAGCGAATCCGAGCTGCATAAATCTCGCCATCAAACTCTAAGAGTACCGTCCCCAGCCGGATACCATCTTCTGCCAAGATTGGTTTAGATGCGGCTAATTCTGGGCCAGCCTCGCCACGGCCCAACACGAATTGAAAAGACTGCAACTGTTCTGTTTGAGTAGCTAAGTTAGCCAGTGGCTCAGGTAGCGCAGAGCCAAGCGTTAGAACCGGAATTCTGCGCGGTTCGCTGGAGACAAACACTGAATTCGATGCGTCGAGGACAACGATGGCTTTGAGCGGGTTGTCGCTTTGCCGCGCGGACAGTGGCGTGCCGATGATCTCAAAGGCTTGCCACACATCATCACGCAAAATGGGATCGCGCAGAGAGCTGGCCAACACTGTTGCCAAACTCTGCGCACTGGCTTCCAAATCACGGCGCGAATCCGTGAGTGCACGGTTCACAAGCAGCGCCGTCACGATGATTTCAGTCATAAAAATCACCAAGGTAATAGCCAGCGGCACTTTTAAGCGCCAACTCAGGTCGCGCAGTTTCATGAGGTGCTTTGTGGATTGAGTTTGAGCAGCGCGCGAATGCTATCGAACTGCTTGGCCTTGGGTTCTTCAAAACCCTCAATGTTGAGGCGCTGTAAAAGGCCACGCCCGTCGCTTGCATCTTGCATACCGAGTAAAGCATCGCCGAGCTGCCGCGCTTCTTTGGCATCCCAGCTTCGCCTGACCACAACGGGCGGAAATCCATGTGGCTCAGATGCCCATGCCACACGCAAACCGACCACACTACTAGGAAATTGCGATGCCATAGTGTCCCAGACATAACCATCCACAGCGCCAGCATTTGCAAGACCAGCGCGCACGGCATCAATAACTTTGCGATGACTAAAAGTGAAAAAGCTGCGATGGAAAAG
>JAYVJQ010000426.1:0-8814 GCA_043769055.1 Allobrachymonas sp. | reverse complement strand
GCGTCTAAAACACCCATGCTTCAAGCTTTCAACGCATCCAGCAGCTTGGCATGCACCCCGCCAAAGCCGCCATTGCTCATGCAGACGATGTGATCGCCTTGTTTTGCGGCACTCACAACTTGCGCGACAAGTGTGCTCACATCACCAGCGACTTGCGCTCTCGCGCCCATGGGCGCAAGAGCTTCGGCTGCATCCCAATCCAGCCCCGCCGTGTGACAGAAAGACAGTGCCGCATTTTCCAAGCACCACGGCAATTGTGATTTCATCGTGCCCAGCTTCATCGTGTTGCTGCGCGGCTCAAACACGGCGAGGATACGCTGGCCGCGTGTTGCGGCATCGGCATCCAGCCGCTCGCGCAGGCCATCGAGTGTGGTGCGAATGGCGGTGGGGTGATGTGCAAAATCGTCATACACTGTAATGCCGCGCACCGTGCCACGCACTTCCATTCGGCGCTTGGCATTTTGAAATTCACACAAAGCTGCGGCTGCAACAGAGGGCTCGACACCCACATGCGCTGCCGCAGCAATCGCAGCCAGCGCGTTGTGTTGGTTATGCAGGCCACTGAGTGCCCACTTCACCTGCCCCAGCTGTTCACCGCGCCGCAGCACCGCAAAATCATGCGCCGCGCCCTGTGCCGTGAAATCAGACACCGCCGTGCCAAACGTACTTTGCTCACTCCAGCAGCCCATATGTAGCACGCGCGTGAGCGCTTCTTCCAGCCCATTGCTCACCACACAGCCTGTGGGCGGCACGGTGCGCACGAGGTGATGGAACTGCCGCTCAATATCAGCCAAGCTATTAAAAATATCCGCGTGATCGAATTCCAAATTGTTCAGCACGGCGGTGCGCGGACGGTAGTGCACGAATTTGCTGCGCTTATCGAAGAAAGCGGTGTCGTATTCATCGGCTTCGATCACGAAACATGCCCCCACGTCTGCCGTTGGCATCCTGCCCCCCGAGGGGGCCGCAGGTTTGCCAAGCCGCGCAGAAATTCCAAAATTCAAAGGCACACCACCCACCAAAAACCCCGGTTTCAATCCCGCAAACTCCAGCACCCAAGCCAGCATCGAAGTCGTCGTCGTCTTCCCATGCGTGCCCGCTACTGCGAGCACATGCTTGCCGTGCAACACGTTTTCCGCCAACCACTGCGGTCCACTCGTATAACGCGCCCCGCTCTCCAAAATCGCTTCCATCAGCGGAAACTTCGGCGAGCCATCAGTCAGCCGAGCGCGGCTCACCACATTGCCAATCACATACACATCCGGCGAGAGTGCCATCTGCTCCGCACCAAAACCTTCAATCAACTCAATACCCAGCGCACGCAACTGATCGCTCATAGGCGGATACACCCCCGCATCACACCCCGTCACCCGATGCCCCGCCTCGCGCGCCAGAGCCGCCAGAGAGCCCATGAATGTGCCACAGATGCCTAAGATGTGAATATGCATGAGCTTGATTGTAGCGAATCAAGCTGTATGATTTACTATGAAATAAATAGCATTTTGCGTAGATTCCATATCGGGATATGACTGGTTTCGCTTGAAATTCTTTGCTTTCTGTGAGCTGCCTGCTGCGCTGCTCATGATGCATTACGAGCAAAGAGATCGGCGTGTTGTGGCCTAGGAAAGCCCTATTTGGGCGCACTCATAGTGGAGTATCAATACTGTTCAGATAACTCCGTTCGCCCTGAGCCTGTCGAAGGGCTAGCTGAGGCTTCGACAGGCTCAGCCCGAACGGATGCCGCTTATCAGAACAGTATTGGGTGGGGTACCACAAATCAGTCGCACGGATAGGGCTTTCCTAGGCCGGTGTTAGCAATTAGCCACCGTGCTCATTAAGCGCGGGGCGTTACCTACCAACAGCTGATTGGATGCGCTGCACATCGCCATGAGCTACCTTTACTTGGTTAAATGCGAAATATTGGTAATTTCTTTGTAGTCGATTCCATTTATTCTTAGTATCGCTAACAAACCCATATCACCTCCAAAGTGTCCCGCACCTAAAACGAACGAAATGGGTTCGCCGCTTTGATTTAGATGTTTCATTATGACGTTAGACCATTGTTTGTTTCGAGAATAAATGTTACATTGATTTAGTATGCTCATGCCACGTTTTTTCATCATTGTGGTGTGAGCTTCATCTATTGAAATCGATGGGTTCAAAAAACTTTTATCAGTAAGTAATTCCTCTAAAAAAATCTGTGGTTGATAATAATAGCCCAGCGCAGATTTGAGTAACTGGTTTACAATATTTTTTTGACTACATGATGATTCCCAAACTAAATTACCAAAACTGTCAGACTCTATTTGCTTAATTTTTCTCTTTTCCACAGATTGTTCATGCTTCAGAAGAACCATCGACAAGCCCGGTGCTGCTGTAGTCTTAACATGCCCAGAGACAAGAGCATCAGCGTAAATAATGCCATACATCAGTGCCCAAGAAACATCTGGTGTTGATTTGAAAATACGCTCCTCTACATCGGCAAGCATTTTTAGAAAAGGGGCATTTCCGCGATATTTCTTAGATATTTCTGTGAAGACGTTTTTAATTTCTTGTTTTGTATCAGGATAAATTAGCTCATCGGTGACCGGAGTAATCGTGGCTTGCTTTCCAAGTATGCTATTTGAAGTTGTCGGTTCTAAATATATCGCTTCTGAAAGATCAAATATCATCTTGCCTAGCGAATAGTCTATTTGCGACTCGGTTGAACCTACAATTCCGTGCAATTCCGCCAACAGATAAATTTTTCTTTTCCCAGTTATTTCAAATACTCTGGCAGATTGAATTTTGCCAGAAGGTTTTTCTAGAGGCAATGTTGATGTTGCTACTACGGCGAGCAGTAAGAACAGTAAATGCGGGAAAAGAATTTTGATCATTTTCATTTTAAAAAATCCAGACGCTGAAGCAAAGGATGCCGTCGATCCTTTGCTCCAGTCAACTCTTGTTAAGCAGCATCCCATCCGTTGCCATAGCCCCAGCCTGAGAAGTCATTGGAGTAGCCTGCCATCGGGTGATCGCTTATGCTAGGTGCGGGCCCTGGATTTCCTTGTCCTGGTGGTGTGCAAGCTAGTGCAACTGTTACTCCCACCAATGTACCCACCCCTGGCGCTAGCGGCCCAGTTGCAAGTACAGCTAGTGCCGTAACGGTTAAACCGCTTGCTAGCGCTGTTTGTGCACCGCAGTTGATTCCAGCAACCTGCGTATCATTCGATAAAGCGTAGACACCAGCAACGGCTGCTTCGGAAGCAGCTGTAGATGCACTACCACCGAAATCGGCCATCGTGTCACCATCCCCATCATATCCACCGCCTACGTAATCGATTTCGTTAGCAACCAGCTCCCGGCAGCCCCAATAGTGGCTCGTAGTTTGTACTGATGTGTTGTTAGTTTCTTTAGCACTCATGGTTTCTCTCCTAAATATGCCTCATCTGAGGCGGGTTGGCTAGATGCAAAACCCTTCTGCATCTAGCATCCCCAAGCTTTGCGCATGTCGCGCGAGGCTTGGAAATTCGTGCAAGACCCGCTGCTCTTGCAGATTGGCGCATTCCAGCGCGAGCAGGTCTTGATAAAACTGGGTTTCGTTGCTGCCAACCACGTAAGCAGCTATTTCTGGTGGCGTATGTTTGGCTCGCAATGCAGCTTCAAACAGCTTGGGGCGAGGTAGCTCGCAGAAAGCGAATGCCAATGCTTCGGCTGATTCGCCAATCAGAGCTGATACTTCTCTGCGACGAGATTTGTCTATCGTCACAGGCTTGAAAGAGCGCGTGCCGTACACCGAGTGGAATAACCCGGCAATACACACATAGTCAGGCTGCTTGGCTTCTTGCAAGATACGATGCACGCCTTGCAGATGACTCCACAGGCTGAGACCACTGTGTGCTTTCTGGTCTGCGCTGTGAGCGAGCAGATATTTGTGGTATTTAATGGGAATCACTGACAGCTCCTGGAGCAGTAGTTTTGAACATCAGCGTGACGCGCATGGCTGGGCAGATGCGAGAGAGGCCGCGAGCGGCATGCACGATGCGACCATCAAAGGTGAGCACTCTGCCTGCTTTGGGCAGAATGGCATGCGCAATATCGCCCAGATCGTTGAAGAATACTGTTTCACCAGCCCATTCTGGCTTCCACATCGGGTTGATGTAGCAGATGGTGGTGTAGTTGCCGGGCGTGCGCGTGTCGATGTGTGGGTAGCCTTCTATGCCGAATGTATGCGCATTGGCATAACAACGCACCAACCCGTGGCCGGACAGCACATTTTCTTTTAGCTGTAGCCATAAATCACGTATCGGGCCATGGGCTTCATGATCGAGCAGGATCTGCTGCTGATCTTCTTGATTGCTCCCCTTGGTTTTGAGGAAATCATGATTCCAATGACTAAACGGAACTTTATCTTTGTCGGATTGCCAACCATAAGTCCAAAGCACATTCGCTTGAAAATAATCTTGGAGAGCTTTCATATGCTCTGGGCTGATGTAATCATCTTTCTTGGTAAATCGCTCCACGGTGGCTTCCTTTCTGGCTTTAAGTGGGAGATGGTGAATACAGTGCAGTTGCTGGGCTCTCGGGCTGCTGAGCTACAGCATTACCGAGCTTTGGCTTGCGCAACAACTCAATCACCCGCCCGCTGGCGGCAATGGTTTCTGGCCTGTGCGCAATCACCACGCGCGTGAGCGCAAGCAGGGCAATCGCGCTGCTGATTTGCTGCTCTAGCTGAATATCTAGGTGGCTCGTGGCTTCGTCTAAAAACAAAATGCTGGGCTGCTTGTAGAGCGCGCGGGCGAGCATCAGGCGCTGACTTTGGCCGCCTGAGAGCGTGCTGCCCATGTCGCCAATCAAGGTGTTGTAGCCCATGGGCATTTTGCTGATGGCCTCGTGAATGCGGGCTACTTTGGCGCAGTGCTCAATCTGCGCTTGATCGGGCGCGGTATCGAAAAAGCAAATGTTGTCGGCCAGTGAGCCGGCAAACAAGCGGTCGTTTTGCATCACGGTGCCAATCAAGCTGCGGTAATAAGTCAAGCCCAGTTGCTTGAGCGGTATGCCGCCAATCAGCACCTCGCCTTCATTCGGCTCTAGCTGGCCGAGCATGATTTTGAGCAAGGTGGTTTTGCCGCAGCCCGATGGGCCGATGATGGCTACCGATTCGCCGCTGTGAATATGCAGGCTCACATCATCAATCACCCAAGGCTCGCCATCAGCATAGCGAAAGCGCACATTGCGCAGCTCGATGCTGGGCTCAATGCTCTCAGAGGCAAACGATGGCGCTGGCAACTCGGGCTCTGGTGCGGCCAGCACAATATCTGCCAAGCGCTCAGCTTGGATTCTCAGCATGCGCAGCTCAATAGCTTTATCGATCAAGCTGCTGATGCGGGCTGTGAATTGATCTTTGTAGGCAATAAATGCCATGAGCATGCCAATGGTGAAGCCGCCTGCGAGCACATTGCGGCTGCCCAGCCAGAGAATCAATACACTTTCCATGGCCATCAGCACCGCATTGCTGGCCTGAAAGCCAATATTGAGGCGCTGAATATCAATGCCGGTATTCATCGTATCCACGCTGAGCTTCAGATAGCGCGATTTGCGATCAGCCTGCCGATTGAACAGCTTGATGGCTTGCATGCCGCGAATGGTTTCCATGAAATGCGTCTCAAGCCTCGCGCTTCTGACGATCAAGCCTTCTGAGGCTTTTTGCAAAGCGTCGTAGCGCAGCAGGCGCAACGCGCCATAGAGCAAAACTGCGCCCAGCGCGATGAAGCCGAGTGTGCTGCTGTAGATGAACATCATCACCAAGGTGGTGAGCGCCATGAAGCCATCCAAGATGGCCGCAAGGAAGCTGGTGGTCATGGTTTGCTGAATGGCTGAGATCGCGCCAAAGCGCGAGACGATATCGCCCATGTGGCGCTTTTCAAAGAAAGCCACCGGCAGGCGCAACATATGCTCCATCACATTGGCCACCCATTGCATATTCAAGCTGGTGCTCATATACAGCAGCACCCAAGCGCGCACCATGCTCACTGCCGCTTTAAGCAGGCCAAGCATCAGCATGCCCACAGCAATCACGGTGATCAAATCGCGATCAGCTGAGACGAGTGCATCATCCACAATCCACTGCATCAAAAATGGCCCGAGGAGCGAGAACACCTCCATCGCAAGCGCCAGCATGATCACCTGCACCAGCGAGCGCTTGAGCCCGCGCACACGACCCATGATGCCGCGCAAGCGAATGGATTGGCGCTCGGTTTGCTTGCGAAATTGCAGCGTGGGCTCTAGCTCCAGCGCCACGCCTGTGAACGATTTGGAGACTTCGGCCAAACTGAGCCTCTGCAAGCCTGATGCTGGATCGTGAATCACCACATGATCTTTCCCAATTTGGTGCAGAACCACAAAATGATTCAAGTTCCAATGCAGGATACAGGGCGTGGTCAGCCGATTTAAAGCCTCCAGCTCCACGCGCAATGGGCGGCAGGAGAGATTGAGCTTCATGGCCGATGCAATGATCTGCTGCAAATTCATGCCCTTGAGCGAGACCGTGATGCGCTTGCGCAAGCTAGGCAAATCAGTGCGGTAGCCATGATAGCTGGCCACCATGGCAAGACAAGCCAAGCCGCATTCAGCGGCTTCGGTTTGCAACACCAGCGGCAGCTTTTTGCCAAAGCCAAGGTTCAGTTCATCGAGCACGCTCATGTCATGCGCCCCGTGATGCTGAACAGCGGCTCAAAAATCCATTCCAGCAAGGTGCGCCGATCCAGCCAAATATCTGCATCCACCTGCATGCCGGCTTGTAATGGCTCGCGCTGACCATAGGCGAGCACGAATTCGCGTTCGGGCTGCACAGTGACGATGTAGTAAATCTCTTGCGGCGGCGCAGGGAAGGGCAGCTCTTGCGCCGACACTGCCGTGCGCGAGATTTTGCTCACCTTGCCGGGCTGGATGCCGAATTTTTGATAGGGAAAGGCTTGGTATTGCAATTGCGCCACATTGCCCACGCGCACGAAACCTACCGAGCGGCTGGGAATGTACAAATCAACCTGCAAACGCGTGCCATCGGGAATCAGGCTCATCATGGGTACATTGGGCTGGGCTTGCTTACCCACATCGATTTGCAGCGCCGTGACTGTGCCATCTTGGGGCGCGAGCACATACTCTTGTCTGCGCGCTTCGTTTTCAAAGCCAGTACTGGTGATTTCTGCAATCGCGCGATCAAGTGTGGCGATTTCATTGCGCAAACGCAGAGGCAGATTAGCCAACTCAGATTTGAGCGCTACCAGCTCTCGCTCTAGCGTGGTTTTGCTGCGTGTAAATTCGCGCAGGCGATTTTGCTGCTCCAGCACATCAGCTTGCTTTTCTTGCAGCACCAGCTCCGAGACAAATTTTTCATCAAACAACTGCTTATTGCGCAGCAGCACATTACTGGCCAGCTTGGCACGCTCTTCTTGCGCGGCGCTGCTTTGCGCAAGCTGCATCAATTCTTTTTCAATTTGCTCCACACGCTTGGTGGCTGATGAAATTTGCTCTTGGTAAATTTTCTCGAATTTGGGCTTATCGCCCGCCAAGCTTTGGCGGCGAATATTGAGCTGCTTGGCAATTTCAAGCTGCGTGCTGCCTTGCGCATTCGTGCGCTCAGTAGAAATCATCACCAGCACATCGCCCTTCTTGACCCGCTGCCCTTCTTTCACATTCAAAGCAATGATGGGCCCAGCCTGCTGTGCATAAAGCTTGATCAAGCCTTGCGCTGGCACGAGATAGCCGGATACGCGTGCTTTTTTTGTGTATTCACCCCACACCAAATACGCCAAGGCTGCAAGAGCTGCTGCGATAAAGAAACCAGCCAACCAAGCAAAGCTGGTCGGTCGCGCAAGCAAGATATCGCCCAGCCATGTATCACGCTTGTGATCCAAAGCCTCTTGGCGAAATAGCGGATTGGGGTTGCTCATGACAGTCGCTTTTCAATCAATTAGCGATCTGCGCTCAACCTCCGATTCGTTGTGATTTCAGTGCGTGCACCCTGCGCACGCTTGTATTTTTGATTGCTCTCCACTTTTCGCTCCTTAAATCAACTTAATTTGTTGTGTATTGATGTATTAAATCATTCAACAAATTTTGATGTTTGTCAACAATTTATGTTGTTTAGTTTTTATGCAACAAAATGCAACACGCCCTCCCCATCTAGCCGCCGAAGAGCGACTAGAGAGCTGGCTTGCGCCGCAATTGGGCGAGAGGATTGCGTTGCGCAGGCGCGAGCGCGGCTGGACACAGGCAGATTTAGCAGAAAAGCTGGGCGTAGAAACCGAGACGGTTTCACGCTTTGAGCGCGGCCACGCTCTGCCATCACTCAAGCGTTTGGTATTTTTAGCGGAAGTGCTGGATGCCTCAATACACGACTTGATGGGTGCATCCAGCGGATTAACAGGCGATGTCGGCGCGGAACTGCAAGAGCTGCTGCAATCGATTCAACCTGCGCAACGACGAGCCCTGCTCAATGCGATGCGATTGATTGCCGCTGAGATGTCGTGATTTTTTGCAAGGTATTTTTATTCGGAGAGTTTTCGTAGCATCGGCAAAAAATCTCATTTCTTTTAAAGTAAATACCGCGCCCCAGCCAACTTCGCACCCGCCGCCAAGGCCTGCAACTTTTGCATCGCCACTTCGCGGCTCATCGGTGCTAAGCCGCAGTTGGTACAAGCGATCAGTTTATCTTTTCGTACATATTGCAGCGCCGTGCCGATGGTGTCGGCGATTTGCTCGGGTGTTTCTATTTCGCTGCTGGCCACATCAATCACGCCGACCATCACTTCCTTATCGCCCAAGAGCGCCATC
>JAYVJQ010000425.1:0-3034 GCA_043769055.1 Allobrachymonas sp. | reverse complement strand
AGGAAAAAAGGCACATCTGCGCCGAGGTCAAGGCCAATTTGCTCTAGTTTTGTGAGCGGAAGGTTCAGATTCCACAAGCGGTTGAGGCCTAAAAGACATGTAGCAGCATCTGACGAACCGCCGCCCATGCCAGCTTGTGCAAGGATGCGTTTTTCGAGTTGGATGTGCGCGCCAAATGAGCAAGCTGTGGCTGCTTGCAAAGCGCGGGCGGCTCGGGTGCAGAGATCATCTGCGGGCAATGCCGCGCCGCTGTAGGCAAGCAAGTCTTCACGGGAGATTTGGCCATCTTCACGTAGAGCCAAGTGAATCGTGTCTTGCCAATCAATGAGTTGGAAAACGGATTCGATGAGGTGATAGCCATCGGCGCGGCGGCCGGTGATGTGGAGGAAGAGGTTGAGCTTGGCGGGCGCGGGAAGATCCCGCAACTCTTTCAAAGGCGCTGTCATGGCTTAGGGCTGCTCTAATGCGATGCGCAACACGGCAGGCGTCGGCTGGTTGCGGCGCGCGATGATTCGGCCATTGGCATGCGATGAGAGATCGACTTGCCAGTCATCGCCGCTGGAGGCAGAGGGCTTGCCATCAAGCCAAGCAAACAGTTGTTGCAAAGAGATGGATGCACCCGTGGCACGTCGAATCAAATCGCCCACATCGGAAAAACTCTCGCGTTGGCTGCCGCGCAAGATCACTGCAGCTCTAGGCATCCAGCGCAATTGCACGACGATTTGGCCAAGCGGCGTGAGCAGATCAAGCTCGCCGACATCTGCATTGCCGCGCAGCTCGAAACTGCCCGAAAAAGATTGTTGCTGCTCGCTAGAGCCAGGTGCAGCATCGATGACCAGGCTCAAGCGGCCTGCATAGCGATCACGCGGTTGAAAAGGAGGGTTTTCTGATGCTTTCGTGCCACTACCCGGCGTGTTTATTGCACAGCCTGCTATTGAAATGATAGTAAACGCTGAACTTGCACGTGTACACGCAGCGAGCCATTGACGACGCTTCATAAGCTAACTCAGAGCTTCACTTTAAGCCGCTTCAGCGTTTCAACCAGCACTTCGTCTTCTTGATCAAGCAGCGCGGCTTCTTTGAAAATGGCCATCGCTTTATCGCGCTGACCGCTCGCCAAAAGCACCTCTGCCAAATGCGCGCCGATCTCGGCATTGGGGAAGGCTTTGTAGGCTTTCTCGAGCAGCGCAATCGCTTCTTTGAAATTACCCATGCGGAATTCGACCCAACCCAAGCTATCGGTAATCGCCGGATCACCGGGCGCGAGTTCGATGGCTTTTTGCAGCAAGGTTTTGGCCTCGGGCAAGCGCACATTGCGATCTGCAAACGAATAGCCCAGCGCGTTGTAGGCGTAGGCGTAGTCAGGCTTGACCTCGATGGCGCGGCGCATCAGGCGCTCCATCTCTGCATAGCGCTTGAGCTTTTCTGCAGCGCTGGCTTGCTGGTAAATCAGCTCGTGATCCGTTGGGCTGCTTTCAACAGCTTTCGCCAGCAGATCGTAAGCAGCTTGGTGCTCCTTGTTGCCCTGCAGGAGTTGCACTTCGGTGAGCGTTTTCATGCGGCGATCCGCTGCGCCTTCGGTGCCTTGGCGTTCAGGCAATTTCCTGATGAGCTCGCGGGCCTCTGCCATCTTGCCTTGCTTGGCGAGCAAGGATGCGCGGCGGCTTTGCGTGCTCACAAGGGCTTGCGGGCTGTCAATTTTTGCGAGCCAGCTCTCGGCGAGCGAGAAATCTTTGCGTTTCTCGGCGATTTGCGCGAGAGACAAGTAGGCTTGGGTCAAGCTGCGCCGTTTTTCTTCCGAGTTACGCTGGGGCGAGGTGAGCTCGATGTATTTTTTATAAGAAGCATCTGCTTTATCAAGCTGGTTGTCTTGCAGCTCCAAGTAGCCCAGTGTGGCCCAAGCCTCTGCGATGTCGGATTTGTCTTTCACAAGGCGCTGCGCCTGCGCTGAGGCTTCGCCGGGGCGTTGCGCATCGATCAGCGCTCGCGCATAGCCTAAGCGCACCTCTGCAACGGCATCGGGCTGCTCCAAATAGTTGCGCACGATGGGCTCAGCGGCGGGCTGCTTGGGATCCATCAATTCGAGGGCGAGCAAGGCCGGGCCAATGGCTTTTGAATCCGCTTTTTGGGAGCGAGCAGCGGCATCGATGGCCCCCGATACATCGGCGGCAGCCAAGCGCGTACGGCCAATGGCTGTCCAGCTGGCAGACGCTGTGGCGGCGTTGCTGATGAAGTCGGCGAGGGCTTGTTCGACCAGGGTGGCAGCGGCTTTTTTATCGGATGCGCGGGCATACAAGCGGGGGATTTGCGAGATGGCTACGCTGCGTTCGGCGGCTGGTGTGAGCTGAATTTGGGTGCGCAAGGGCTCTTGTGTTTCATTCTGACGATTGAGCGCGAGCAGCACTTGCAGCACTTGCAAATTCGCATCGCGCGATTGCGGCTGGGCGCTTTTCCAAGCGCGGGCGGCTACCAAGGCCGGCTCGCCCGCGCGATTGGCAATCGCCAGCTCCACGGCGCGTTGATACAAGGATGCATCGTTCAAGCGACGTGCGGCATCGAGCATGAAGGAATAGCTGTTGCCCGCCGAGCCGCCCAAGCTGGGAATGGCGTTGAGCTCACCGAGCAAAAGCTGATAGAAAAGCTCGCCATCGAGGTTGGAATTGCTGATGGTCTCGGTCGCCGTGGGGGTGGAGGCCGTAGATGCTGCTGGGCGAGATGGGGCGCGCTGCTGGGCCGAGGCTGCTTGCGAGAGGGCTGCAAGAGCTAAGGCCGAGAGAGCCAGCTTAAGAGGTGTTTTTAAAAGCATGAGGGCATGATAATCGAACGGTCCTTAAGTTCCTTTTCCTGTTTCCTATAAGCCCAAAATGCCTGAATTACCCGAAGTAGAAGTCACGCGTCTGTCGTTTGCCAGCCGGATTGCGAATGCACGCATTTTGGATGTGCATGTGGGCAAACCGCTGCGCTGGCCGTTTGGTATTGGGCAGAGCGGTGGCGCTTCAGAGGCTGTGGATGCTTTAGCGGGCGCTACTGTGCA
>JAYVJQ010000424.1:0-2545 GCA_043769055.1 Allobrachymonas sp. | reverse complement strand
GCTGTCACTTCGCAATGGGTGCATTGGGTGCAAACGGACGGCGCGCTCGATGCGGATCAAACCTCGAAGCTGGCAGCGCTGCTCACGTATGGCCAGAGCTTAAATGGCGAGGTGGCCGCTGCTCGGGGCAATAGCCCGCTGATCGTGGTGATGCCGCGTCTAGGCACTGTCTCGCCTTGGGCATCGAAAGCCAGCGATATTGCGCGCAACTGCGGTTTGCAAATTCGCCGCGTTGAGCGCGTGATGCATCTGCGCCTGAGCATAGAAAAATCTTTTTTGAAAAAAGCCACGCTAAGCGCTGAGCAACTGCAAAGCATCGCCGCGCTGTTGCACGACCGCATGACGGAATCTGTGGCCTTCGAGCCGCAAGCCGCAGAAAAACTTTTCTCTGACGTGGCCAGCAAACCGATGGAGACGGTGGATCTGCTCTCCCTGGGCCGCGAAGCGCTCGATGCCGCCAACACGCAGTTTGGCCTCGCGCTGGCAGAAGACGAAATCACTTATCTGCTCGATGCCTTCAAAGCGCTCGGCCGCAACCCGACTGACGTTGAGCTCATGATGTTTGCGCAAGCCAACAGCGAGCATTGCCGCCACAAAATTTTTAATGCGCAGTTCACGATTGATGGCGTGGCTCAGGAGAAATCTCTCTTCGGCATGATCCGCAACACCCACGCCCTTGCGCCGCATTACAGCGTGGTGGCGTACAGCGACAACGCTGCCGTGATGGAAGGCGGCATGGCAGAGACTTTTTATGCGCGTTTTGATGCCAAATCGGCATCTAGCCGGCAAGAAATAAGCGCGAGTAGCTATCAAAAACAGAGCAAATTGCGCCATGTGTTGATGAAGGTGGAAACCCATAACCATCCCACTGCGATCAGCCCTTATCCCGGCGCGAGCACGGGCGCAGGCGGCGAGATTCGCGATGAAGGCGCCACAGGCCGCGGCGCGCAGCCCAAGGCGGGCCTCACTGGCTTCACGGTCAGCAAATTAATTGGGGTCAGAACCCAATTAATTTCTGAAAACACTGGCGAGGAGGCAATTAATCGGGGTCTGACCCCAATTAATTTGACCCCAATTAATTTTCCTGCGCACCTCGCCACACCTTGGCAAATCATGACCGAAGGGCCGCTGGGTGGCGCGGCGTTCAACAACGAATTTGGCCGCCCGAATCTCGCGTGCTACTTCCGCGCCTTCGAGCAAACCATCGCAGGTACGCATTGGGGCTATCACAAGCCCATCATGATCGCGGGCGGCATCGGCACGATTGACGCGGATTTGACGCACAAGATTGAATTTCCCGCAGGCTCGCTCTTGATTCAACTCGGCGGCCCCGGCATGCGCATCGGCATGGGCGGCAGCGCGGCGAGTTCGATGGCCTCTGGTTCGAATGCTGCCGAATTAGATTTTGATTCGGTGCAGCGCGGCAATCCGGAGATTGAGCGGCGTGCGCAAGAAGTCATCAACCAATGCTGGCGGCTCGGCAAAGACAACCCGATTTTGGCGATTCACGATGTGGGCGCAGGCGGCTTGTCGAATGCCTTTCCAGAACTCGTTAACGACGCAGGCCGTGGCGCGATTTTTGATCTCTCCGCCATCCCGCTCGAAGAAACTGGTATGGCACCCAAAGAGATTTGGTGCAACGAAAGCCAAGAGCGCTATGTGATGGCGATTGCGCCCGATTCGCTCGATCAATTCAAAGCGATTTGCGAACGCGAGCGCAGCCCTTTTGCTGTCGTGGGCAAGGTCACAGAGGCTCGCCAACTTATCGTCAAGCAGAGCATCGCGCCGTCACGAGCGGACGGCGAGCTAGGCGCACGGAGCGCAGAAACCGGAATGGACACGCAAGTCCATGAGGATTTCGAGCACCGCGCAACGACGCTCCCCGTTCGCGCAGTAGGCGCGGCGGTTGATATGCCGATGAGTGTGTTGTTGGGTAAGGCTCCTAAGATCCATCGCGATGTGAAGACCGTGCAACGCGAATTCAAACCGATGGATTTAACTGGCGTGGCTTTGCAAGACGCCGTGATCCAAGTGCTCTCCCACCCCACCGTCGCCAGCAAACGCTTCCTCATCACCATCGGTGACCGCACCGTGGGCGGCCTCACGCATCGCGATCAAATGGTCGGCCCGTGGCAAGTGCCCGTGGCCGATTGCGCTGTGACGCTCGCTGATTACGCAGGCTTTGCCGGCGAAGCATTCAGCATGGGAGAGCGCACGCCGTTGGCCATTTGGAATGCCGCTGCCGCAGCGCGAATGGCTGTGGCTGAGAGTATCACCAACCTACTCGCCGCGCCCATTGAGCTGAAAAAAGTCAAACTCTCCGCCAACTGGATGGCCGCTTGCGGCGAGCCGGGCGAAGATGCCAAGCTCTATGAAGCCGTGAAAGCGATTGGCATGGAGCTCTGCCCTGCGCTTGGCATCAGCATCCCCGTGGGCAAAGATTCGCTCTCAATGCGTTCGCAGTGGAAAGATGAAACCGGAAACCACAAAGTCGTCTCCCCCGTCTCGCCCATCATCAGCGCCTTCGTCTCGCTCGCTGATGTGC
>JAYVJQ010000423.1:0-12058 GCA_043769055.1 Allobrachymonas sp. | reverse complement strand
CTGCATAATCCTGCTGCATGGGACTTTTTGATGCAGAACCAATTCGTAGACAGCCTCTGCCAGGCGAAGATCCGGCCCGCATACAGGCTGAGATTGACTCGGCTGAGCAACCTGATCTACCGTTTGAGGTGGATCCTGATTTGCCGCGGACCGGGCCTTTGGTGGAACTCAAGTTCACGGGTCAAGCGGGGGAGTATTTCCGGCTTTGGATAGTTTGTAGCTTGCTCAGCTTACTCAGTCTGAGCTTGTATCGACCCTGGGCCAAATTGCGGCTACGCCAATATGTGGCATCGCATTGGCATCTGCATGGTGCGCAATTTGAGGTGGACTATGACCCTTGGGTGAATTTGCGTGGACGTTTGCTGGTGATTTTGACTGCGTTTGCTGGCCTGGTGCTTGCCTACACTTTCCCGCGTTGGCAGCCCTTGCTAATACTCATGGCTTTTTCCGTAGCGCCTTGGTTGATGACGCAGAGCAATCGTTTCAATTGGCAAAGTCTGCGCTTAAAAACCCCGCATGCTGTACTGCATCTTGGTTTCTGGGGGCGCAGTTCATTGCTTTACAAGCCCTTGATGTTGCTAGGCACTGGATTGGCCGTGCTGTCGTTAGGGAATGATATTTTGGGCGGCAATAGCTTGAGTCAATTTGCCATCTTAAGCTTGGGTGCAAATTTACTGGTTTTTATTTTGCTCTATCCACGCGCATCCAGCTATGTGCTTTACCAAAAGTTTGCTTACGGTAAGCTGGGAGCAATGCGCTTTACTTTTTACGGTTCACCGAAAACAATCATTGCGCATTTGTTCAAATTTAGCTTCTCAGGCTGGTTTTTTCTTTTGATGTTTTTTCTTGTTGTCACGCAGATGATGGTATTTATATTTGTGAGACAGCCCGATATCAGGGCCGCTAGTCTAGGCCTAATGTATTTGGCAATAACTGTGGCGTCGGTTTCTTTTGCGCGTACACGTCGTTTGAATTTCGTGATTCATCGCCTGCATATTGGTGCGTTGAGCTTTAGCAGCACTCTGGAACCCATTGCCAACGCGGTTAGGGTGAGTGGTTATGCCGTGCTGGCGGTATTGACTTTGGGTTTATCCATTCCTTGGAGCACGATGGCTTATCAGCGATGGCGCGCGTATCATTTGTTTGCGCATATGCAAGGGGATTGGTCGCAATTCACACCGATTGATTTGCAAGCGCGTAAGGGTACTGCTGTAGAAGAATTAGCGCAGCAGTTCAACTTTGATTTGGGGCTATGAGAATGACGATGAGCCGGTTGATTGATCGCTTGATCGCCTCGCCACGTGCCGTTCTGGTAGCTACTATTCTTTGGGTTGCTATTCCTGTCACTTTGGTCTTGGAAGGTTTGCCCAGATTGTCTGTAGCCATCAGCCATTCAATCCCTGTGGCTTACGAAAAGAGGTTGGGTGAATTCATCCTAGGACAGTTGAGCTTTTTGATGGCACGAGAATCATCCAAAGAGCCCCTAGAGCGTCAGCGGCGGCTTCAGCAAAGGTTTGCTGATATGGCCATACGTGCCAATCTACCGAACACTCAGCTTTTGATTCGCACAGGGCCAGTTAATGCCTTGGCACTCCCAGGCAATACGATCGTACTAATGGATGGCCTGGTCAAGCGCCTCAATGACGATCAGGTCATGGCTGTAGTAGCACATGAATTGGGGCATTTGCACCATCGCCATGTCATGCAGCGCATTGTGAGCATTGGCATGCTAGAGGGAGTGATCGAGAGCTTGGCAGGCGGTAATTCGCAGGCCGCAAAAGTGGGCTCTCTATTCTCTAGTGCATTGCTCAGTAGCGCTTACACCCGCGCGCAAGAGACGCAAGCTGACACCTATGCGATAGAGCTATTGAAAGCACAAAGCGAATCTGGCTTAGCATATGCACAAGCGTTGCAGTTTTTCTTGGTTTACGAAAAACAGCAGAATGCAGTTTCTGGTGGCTGGGCAAGTTCTCATCCAAGCACGCAAGAGCGCTTGGACAAAGCTATGAGCCAAGCAGGCAGCACGACTATAAGCTTGACTTGCCGACTTGATGCTGAAAACCAGTCTAAATTTGTTTGTCAATAACTTTCTATTCATCATGATCACCAATTTCAAAAACAAAACCGCCGTTCTCACTGGTGGAGGCTCGGGTTTTGGGCTGGAGTGTGCGCGGATTGGCGCTAAGCTGGGGATGAATATCGTGTTGGTAGATGTGCAGACAGATGCGCTGGCTGCTGCTGAAGTAGAGATCAAGGCGCTGGGCGCTCAGGTGCTGGCGCAGCGAGTGGATGTATCGAAAGCCGATCAAATGGATGCACTGGGCTCTGCTGTGAAGGCGCGCTTTGGTGCGCCGCATTTCATTTTCAACAATGCCGGTGTGGGCGAGGGCGGTTTGATTTGGGAAAACACGGCGCGGGAGTGGGAATGGGTGATCGGCGTGAATGTGTTGGGCGTGGCGCATGGGGTGCGCGTGTTCACGCCGATGATGCTGGAAGCTGCCAAGGCGGACGCGAGCTTTCAAGGCCATATCGTCAACACAGCCAGCATGGCGGGCTTGCTCTGCGCGCCGAATATGGGCGTGTACAACGTGAGCAAGCATGCGGTGGTGGCACTCTCAGAAACTCTGTATCACGACCTGAGCTTGGTCACCGAGCAGATTGGCGCGAGCGTGCTGTGCCCGTATTTCGTGCCCACCGGCATCAGCAAGAGCGATCGCAACAAGCCAGAGGCTGTGGAATCTGCGCCCACAAAAAGCCAGCAACTTGGCAAGATCATGGGCGAGAAGGCGGTGAATAGCGGAAAGGTGAGCGCTGCCGATGTGGCGCAAAAAGTATTTGATGCAATATCCGCCAATCAGTTTTATATCTACAGTCATCCGCAGGCACTCAGCGCTGTGCGAGAGCGCATGGAGGCGATTGTGAGCGAGCCTGTGCCCGCTGATCCGTTTGCGCACAAGCCGCATATTCGCGAGCAGCTCAAAGAGGCGCTGCGCTGATTCCCCCTGCAAACGTGGTTTGCAGAAGATTCACAAACTCACGGACCCGCGCTGAGGCTTGGTGCTGCGGCGGGTAGATGGCGTAAATATCCGCTTCGGGCGTGCGGTATTTGGGTAGCAGCTCGATGAGATGGCTTGCGATCAAATGCTGGCGCACATCCCATTCGGCGCGTTGCACAATACCTAAGCCATCCAGTGCCCATTGCAGCGCAATCCCGCCATCGTTGCAGGTAAGCTTGCCTCGGGTTTTGATCGTTTGAAGGGGTGCAGACTTACTGCTGGCCAGCTTGAGCACGCCATAGGCTTCTTCACCTTGGCGGATGTTGATGAATTGATGCGCAATCAAATCAGCCGGTGTGCGCGGATGACCATAGCGCTTGAGATACGCGGGCGATGCGCAGAGCAGGCGGCGATTGTTGGCCACTTTGCGGGCGATCACGCGGGCGTCCGGCGGCGGGCCGAATCGAATGCAAACATCAAACGCATCTTCAGACAGCAGTGGAGGATCAGCGGAGAGCTGCAAGCGCACCTCCACTTGCGGGAACTGCGCCACATAGCGCGCCACCAAGGGCGCAATATGGCTTCGGCCAAAGCCTAAAGTGGCGTTCACGCGCAGCAAGCCGCTGGGCTGCGATTGCGCGCTGCCCATGGCTAGCTCTAAATCAGCCAAATCGCCCATGATTTTGCGTGCGTGACGTAAAAAGGTTTCACCCTCTACCGTGAGGCCCATGCGCCGCGTGGTGCGGCTGACCAGCGAGACCTTCAGGCGCGACTCTAAAAGCGACAGGCGCTTGCTGACTGCCGCCGTGCTCACGCGTAACTCACGCGCCGCAGCGCTCAAGCTACCTGCGGCAACCAAGCTGGAGAAAAAATGCAAATCGGTGGGAAGCAGGATGGATTGCATGAGAATTTACTTTTAACTTCTATATCAACAATGCATTGAATTTTAGAGTTTTTATTGAATCTTATCAAAGCTAAAGTTGCGACCATCTTCAACTCAACAGCCATCGCGCTCGCATCCCATGAAAACCTACCGCATCGCCACCATTCCCGGAGATGGCATTGGCAAAGAAGTTATTCCTGCTGGTCAAGAAGTGATGCAGGCTTTGGCCGCATCGTCTCAAACCTTTCAATTTGAGTTTGAGAATTTCGACTGGGGCGGCGATTATTACCGGGCGCATGGCGTGATGATGCCCTCGGATGGCTTAGATGCGCTGCGCAGCAAAGATGCGATTTTGTTTGGCTCCGCGGGCGATCCGCATATTCCCGATCACATCACGCTCTGGGGTCTGCGCCTCAAAATTTGCCAAGGCTTTGATCAATACGCCAATGTGCGACCCACGCGCATCTTGCCCGGCATTGATGCACCGCTCAAGCGCTGCAAAATGGAAGATCTGAACTGGATCATCGTGCGCGAGAATTCAGAAGGCGAATACTCTGGCGTGGGCGGGCGCGTCCACCAAGGCCACCCGATTGAGGCGGCCACCGATGTGAGCATGATGACCCGCGTGGGCGTGGAGCGCATCATGCGATACGCCTTCAGATTAGCGCAATCGCGCCCGCGCAAGCTGCTTACCGTGGTCACCAAAAGCAATGCCCAGCGCCATGCGATGGTGATGTGGGATGAGATTGCCGTGCAGATTTCTAAAGAATTTCCCGATGTGACGTGGGACAAAGAATTGGTCGATGCCGCCACCGCACGCATGGTCAATCGCCCAGCCACTTTAGACACGATTGTGGCCACCAATTTGCATGCGGATATTTTGAGCGACTTGGCCGCTGCACTGGCAGGCAGCTTAGGCATCGCGCCCACTGGCAATATCGACCCCGAGCGCCGCTACCCCAGCATGTTTGAGCCGATTCACGGCTCAGCTTTTGACATCATGGGCAAAGGCTTGGCCAACCCCGTGGGCACGTTTTGGAGCGTGGTGATGCTGCTGGAGCACTTGGGCGAAATCGAAGCTGCCAAGCGCCTCATGACTGCAATTGAATCCGTGACGGCTAATCCTGCTTTGCACACAGGCGATTTAGGCGGCAAGGCCAAGTCGGTGGATGTGACGCGGGCGGTGTGCGCAGCGCTAGCCTAAGCAGCAAATACAGCCAGTTTGTTGGCCAGCTCTTGCATCACCGGCTTCCATTCTCCGGCCACGGATTGGCGCACGAGGCTGACATCTGGATACCAGTAGCTGGTCGCGTCTTGCTCACCCCAGCGCCAATCGGCATCCCAGCACAAGGGGATCCAGACTTTGCAGCCCATCGCACCGGCTAGATGCGCGAGTGAGGTGTCGATGGTGATGATCACATCGAGGTTTTTCATGAGGGCTGCGGTTTCGGCCAAGTCGATCAAATCTTCGCTGAAGTCAACGAGGTCGAGCGCATTCAAGCTGCCTGCAATGGAGCCATGCACGTTGTTGGCCAGGCTCACGAGTTGCACGCCTTTGACTTTGGCCAAGGGCTCAAACTCATGCAGGGGCACGCTTTTGCGCAGGGCGCGGCGGGAGGCATCGTAGTGGAAGGTGGCGGGGTTGGCACCCCACATCACGCCGACTTTCTTTTTACCAGCCACGCCGGGGATGCCATCGACTTTTGCTTTCCACTCGGCCACCAATTCATCAGACACTTGGAAGGTGACACGCGGCGTGCCGAAGCTCTGCAAACTGGGGCGAAAGAGGTGAGCCAAGCGGCCAATAGCGATTTGGTAGTCGAACTTGTATTGCGCAAACCAAGCGGGCTTGGCCGGGGTGTCCCACAGCGGGGGGAGTGCGCCCCAGTAGGGATAGACGTGGTATTTATCGCTAGGCAGATTGGCCGAATGCAAGGTGCCTTGCCACACGCGCACCATCTCTGGCGCGGCGACGATCACCACGCGCGCGGCCTCCTGCGTGTGCTCGGCCAAGAGCGAGCCAAACATGATTTCATCGCCTAAGCCTTGCTCGCGGTGCACGAGCAGGGTTTTGCCTTTCAGGCTCTCGCCGCTCCACAAGGGCTCAGCGTGAGGAAAGTGATAAACGCTATTGAAAGTAGAGCATTCGCTGCGCTGCTCATAGCTGGCCCAACCTTCTTTGAAACGCTTTTTGAGCAGTAAATAATGCGCATATTCCCAACGGACGACGGCGGGCTCTTTCGGGTCTTTCAATGCTTCAACGAAGTACTTATCGGCTAATTCATACTCTTTGAGGCCAAAGTAGGTGAGGGCGAGTTTGAGGGGCAGGCCTTTGGCTTCGGGCTCCAAGCCTTGCAAGCGCTCCAGATGCTCGCGGGCAGCTTCGAGCTGGTCGTGGCGGCGCAGCAAATCACCATAGTTCGAGAGCGCGGCATTGTGCTCGGGCTGCAAGCGCAGGGCTTGGTGGTAGCTGCGCATGGCTTGCGGAAAGCGGTTCAGCTCGTGGTGGATCACACCCAAGTTGTAGTGAAACTGCGCCACATGCGGCGCGAGCTTCACAGCGCGCTCGAAGAAGGGCAGGGCCATGGCGCGCTCTTCGCGGGCGGCGTGAATCGCGCCGAGCAATTCGAGCGCATCGGCGCAATCGGGGTCGGCCTGCATGGCTTCGCGGCAGGTTTTTTCAGCACCTGCGTAATCTTTCTCGGTGAAGAGCGGCAGCGCGGATTGGTACAGCGCATTGGCTTTGGCGGGATCGGGTTTGTCTTTGTTCAAACTCATGGCTTACTTCTTTTTGAAAACGAGATCCCACACACCGTGGCCGAGCTTGATACCACGGTTTTCAAACTTGGTGAGGGGGCGGTAATGGGGTTTTTCGGCGTAGTCGGTGGCGGTGTTGGCAAGCGCAGGTTCGTTCGACAGCACTTCCAGCATTTGCTCAGCATAGGGCTGCCAGTCGGTGGCGCAATGGATGTAGCCGTCGCTTTTCAGATGCTGGCAGAGCTTGGCGACGAAAGGCGGCTGAAGCAAGCGGCGCTTGTTATGGCGCTTTTTGTGCCACGGATCGGGGAAGAAGATATGAATGCCATCGAGCGATGCTTTCGGGATCATGTGCTCCAGCACCTGCACGGCATCGTGCGCGAGGATGCGAATGTTGGAAATTTCTTGCTCTGAGATGCGCTTGAGCAAAGCGCCCAAACCGGGCTCATGCACCTCGCAGGCGAGGAATAGTGTGTCGGGTAACACAGTGGCAATGTGCGCGGTGGCCTCGCCCATACCAAAACCGATTTCTAGCACCGTGGAAGTGCATTTTTTTATGCTTTTTGGGCCAGTAGCCGGCATAGAATCTGCGCGGAGTGCTATTAGATCAGTAGTATCTTGCAGCGCATTCAAATCTAGTAATTGATGCGAAAAGGGCAACTGGAAGCGTGGCCCCAGATCGGTTAAGGCTTTGGATTGACCGATCGTGAGGCGGCCTGCTCGGCGCACGAAGCTACGGATATGGCGCGGATGGGCAACGCCTGGAATTTCTGGAGTTTCTGACATACGGCTTCGATTGTACGAAGCTTATGTTGACTTATTGGCCCGTCGCCGTCACTCCGCATTGCAATACCAAGCTCAGCACACCACCTTGCCGCAAGCGTGGCAGGGTTGCGCCACTGAGCAGGGTAGCCAGTGCAATCGCCGCATCAGGCGTGCCGACTGTGCCGCCAGTGCATACCGCTAAGTTGCCATCGTTGGAGGTGCAGCTCACCGGGCCGATGCAAGACAGGCCCGCGCTGGGTGTGTCGCGCAGCACGGAATTGTCAGCTGGCGAAGGACCGAAATTGCTCACGGTGAGTGTATAGCTCGTGGTGCTGCCTGCGACCAAGGTGTTGGTGTTGTTGGTTTTGGTGATGGCTAGGTTGGCCACGGCCAGCACGTTGTCGTTGTCGCTGGCGCTGTTGTTGCTGGTGTTGCTGTCGATCACATCGGGTGGAATGGTCAGGCTCACGGCGTTAGTAACGGAGCCGTTCAAAGCTTGCACAGTGGCCACAATGGTGAAAGTGACTGTGTGGCCTGCGGAGAGTTGTGCAATGACCAAGCCTGCGCCCTCGATACCGCTGATGGTGGTGACCAGTGGGCATTGTGCGCCGGCGCTGGCGCTGCAACTGATGCTGTCTTTTTGCAAGCCAATAGCCGCTGGGTCGCGCACCAGTGTGCCGCCCGCATCGCCCGGCCCGGGGTTGCTCACGACGACTGTATAAGTGGTTTGCGTCAGTGCGGTGACGGTGCTCACGCCGTTTGATTTGCTCACCTGTGGATCGGCTTGTGGACGGCATTCGCGCACGGTGAACTGGGTGGAGGCGAAATCATCACCGTTGACACCTGTGGCTGCATCCCACAGCTCCACGCTCATGGTGGTCGTGGTGGCGGTGAAGATGGCTTGGCGCAGCGTCCACGTGTCAGTGCCAGCAGCTTCAAGGGCATAGGTGTGCGTGGCCAGATTAGCAACTGTATTGGTGCCCGATGAAACCCGCATCGAGATGATAGGCGCGAGTGTGGGTGTGCCGCCGCCTACTACGGCATTGGATCCATAGTAGAGGAAGGTGTAGGCGCGGCCAGTTACCAGGCCGGTGAGCTGCTGGCTGTAGATACGGTAGTTGGGCGTGCCCGCGAGGTTGTTGCCATTGCTGTAGAGCCAATTGTTTGTGCCTGCAACGGAACGGCTCACGTCACCAATGAAAGGGTTTTGTGTGATGGTGAAGCTGGCGGTCGGTGGCGCGTAGGTTTTTGCACCCTGCTGAATCGATTCACTGGTATCACCGGGAAAGAAATCTACTGGGAATTGCGGAATATTGCCACCCACAGATGCCGCCGTGTTGGCCAAATTTCCATTGGATAACATATTAGTTAACTGCTCAGTGGAGCCAACGGGGCAGATGCTGGCAGCGCTGACCACCGTCACCACGGGAGCAACCACGGCATTGCTATCGACGGCACTGTTGTTACCGCTGACAGGGTCGCTCGTGCCCGTAGGTGGTGTGACGGTGGCGGTGTTGGTCACGCGCGCACCGGCGCTGGCGGTGATTTGTGCGCTGAATTGGAAACTCACCGTGCTGCCCACAGGCAGGCTGGGAATGGCAATGCCTGCTGCAAAAGTGCTGGTGGTCAAACCTGCGGGGCAAACTGCGCTGCCCAGTGCGGTGCAATTGACTGCCAACGGCAAGAGGCCTGCGGCAACGGGATCGGCGACGATGGCATTGCTCACCGGTGCAGGGCCGTTGTTGCCCACGTCAATCGTGTAGGCCGTGACAGCGCCAGTGGTGACGGTGCTCACGCCGTCACTTTTGATGACGAGCAGGTCTGCGCTGCGCGGATCAATGCGCGTGGTGGCGGTGGCGCTGTTGTTGGCGGGGCTGGAGTCAGTCAAGCCTAGTGTGGCGAGTGTGGCGGTGACGAAATTGGTGACCGTACCGCTGCTGATCGCTGTGCCAGAAATCGTGATTTGAACTGCGCCGCCTGAGTTGAGCGAGACTTGGGGCAGATTGATGCTGTTGCCGCTGCCCGATGCACCTGTGCCACCGGCAGGCACATCGCAATCGCCCACACCGCCTGAGACGATGCAGACCCACGTGACCGTGCCGATGTTGGCGGGCACGCTGTCGGCCACGGTGATCGTGCCGACATTGGCCGGGCCGTTGTTGCTCACGGTGAGCACATAGCTGATGGCATCGCCCACATAGGCAAAGCTGGTGCCGCTCTTGGTGGCGGCAATGTCGGCCACAGTGGGCGTGCTGCCAGTAATGCTCACATCTTCCTGCGTGGAGCTGGAGGCTAGGTAATTGCTGCCGGGCACAGGGTTGCCGTTGGCATAGGTGCCGCCGGGCGTGACGCTGGGGTTGCCGCCTGCGCCTGCATCGCCACCCGTGGTGCGCACGGGATCGGTGTAGCGCACATTCGCGCTGTTTTGGTAGATGCCCGTCGTGGTCGTATTGAGGTCGACTTGGAAGGTGAGAGTGAGCACGCCGCCGCTGCCAATCGCGTAGCTGTTGGCCGCTGTGCCGCCGGCTGTGCCAAAAATCGCAGTTGCCGTGTTGCCTGTGCTGTTGGCAATCGGGGTAGGACCCGTCACGGTTGTGGAAACTGCGCTGGCGGTGGTAGCGGCTGTAGCCAAACCAAAGGGAACGGGTAAGGTGTCGTTGGTGCTCACGCCATAAGCTGTGCCGCCGCCGGTGTTGCGAATCACGATTTGGTATTGCGCGGTGGTGTCGGGCGGCGCGGTGCGCGTGGGGGTGAGGGTGAATTTACTCACTGACACCTGCGGCAAGCATTGGTAGCCAGGTTGCACGCCGATTTGTGTGTTGGGGCTGAAACTCAGTGTACTGCCCACTTCGCCTGCATCACCTTGGCAATTGATGGGATTGCTGGGTGGATTGGGGCCTTGCAAGCCGCCGTTGACACTATTGCTAACTGAGAAAGCGCCATTGGCAACGAGCACACCGCCGCCTGCGCCGCCGCCAGAGCCAGAGCAGTGCGTTGGCTCGCCCGTGGCATCGTGCGTGCCGCCCGTGCCACCATCGGCCTGCATGCGCACCAAGCTGGTGTTGCTGGCTGCGATCAAGCGAATTGAACCGCCCGCACCGCCACCGCCCGCTGCATCGTAGTAGGAGATCGGGCCCGTTGTGCCATTGGCTTGCAGCCAGCCACTGCTGCCCGGCGTGCCGGCATTGACATAAACCAAGCCACCACCCTGTCCGCCTGGGCCTTCGTAGGGATTGGTGGGCTCAGTGCCGCCTCCGTTGACATCACCCCCGCCGCCGCCGCCGCCCATGACGATTCGGTTGGCATCGACCGTGCCGCTTTGCGGTAATTTACCGCCGCCATAGCCGCCTACATCGCGCGAGCCATCGCCAGAATACGTGGCGCCACCCGCACCGCCGCGCCCGCCATTGCCGCCGCCGCCCCCAGCTGAGTTGTGGTTCACGCCACCTCCACCGGCATTGCCCGGCGCTCCGCGGCCATGATCACCACCGGGATAGCCTTGGGTATTGGCGTTTAAATCGGGATTGGTCAGGGAGGTGCCTAGGGACGTGCTCACTAAGGGATCGACGGGAATCCACAGGTTGCGCGGCGTGCCAGCAATGCCCTCGGCTTTGAGCGTGTCGCGTAGCGCGCCAACGGCATCTGCATTGAGTGTGATTTGGCTGTCTCCATTGGTCACCGCGCCGCGTTCGCTATAGCTGGTTCTAAATCCTGTGCCGCTGGCATTGATATGCGGGCCTGCGCCAGAAAAGCTCAAAGCGCCTGCCACATCGAGCGCCACAACGCCGCCTACCAAGCCATTCCAGCGGATCGGGCGGATGGAGCCAGAAATTGTGAGGGATGCATATTGCGGTACACGAATCACCTGATAGCGCCGCTGGCCAATTGTTAAATTAGGGCTGGCTTGGGTGTACGAGTAGGTGAGCGCCGGAAAAAAATTCACCGTATCACCAGTACCTCCAGCACCCGTGACGCTGGTCACACGCACGTATTCATAACGGCCTGCAGTGTAGTTGGCATCTTCCAGAAAGCCTTGAGCTTTGTCATTGCCAATGCCACGTGTGAGCGCGGCAGTTGCAGTGCTGGCTGCGCAGGTGCCGGTCGAGGTCGCGCCATCGCCATAGCAAGTGGTGTCCGTGGTGTTGATCGCTGCGCCTTGCATTTGAATGATGAGCAGCTTGTCGCCAGGCTGTATGGCAGCCGCTGTGCCAGTGCTTGCCCCCAGCACCAAAGAGGATGCAGCGACGCTCAGATTGCCATTGCCTTGGAAATAGGTGTTGATATTGGTATTCGCGCCGCTGACGGTGACCGGACCATCTTTACCCGGAGCTGCGCAGGTTTGCGCCATCACGGGCTGCATCCAAGCCAAGCACAGCATCAAAATGGGTGCGCACAAAGATGAAAATAAACGAGTCAATTGCATGCCTACTCTGCACTTTAGCCAGAAAATTTAACAGATGAATGCTAAAGTTGTATTATCTCATGATTGGTTAGATTTGAAATCATTTGTAACTTGCGCCTGCTGCCCACTGTTCTAAGTAATCAGTCAGGCAGGTTTGAACACTCAGATGGGTTGAAGCTGCGAGTCCCAGCACGGCTGCTGCCGTTGCCAGAGCGACCAATATTTCTTGCGGGGTACTCAAGGCCAGGGCGGCAG
>JAYVJQ010000422.1:0-2796 GCA_043769055.1 Allobrachymonas sp. | reverse complement strand
GCCGCGCCACCAAGGTATTGCGGTGGATGCGCAAATAGTCTTGCGCATGCTGAGCCTCTAACTCAGCGAGCGAGCCGTCCAAAATATAGCTGCGCTGCGTGGTGCGCACCGTCACATACTTCAACTCTGCTTTGAAATACAACACCTCAGAGAGTGGCACACGCTCAGTGCGACCACGGTCTTGAATGATGATGTATTTTTGGCTTAAATCGGCACTTATCCGGGATAAATCCTGCGTAGATTGCTCTTTTTTTAATAGCGCCTTCTGCAAGGCTTTTTGCAGGCGCTCTGCACGCACGGGCTTGGTCAAATAGTCGGTTACTTCCAGATCAAAGGCCTCGACGGCGTGCTCGGCATGCGCGGTCACAAAAATAATGGCCAGCTCGGGACGAATGCTGCGCAGCTCACGCGCCAGTTGCAGGCCATCCGCGCCGGGCATGTGGATGTCTAGCAGCACCACGTCGGCACTCAATGTACGCAGCTTGCCCATGGCTTCCATTGCATCGCCCGCTTCAGCAGCCAAAATACAGGCGGGATCTTGGCTATCGGCCAACAAAGTTTTCAGGCGCACTCTGGCCAGCAGCTCATCGTCCACCACCATCACGCTCAAGACGCTTGCGCTCATGCAGGCACCTCCATTCTGACTTGATAAATCCCATCCACAAATGTGCAGCGAAAACTCGATTGCACATCATGCAGCAAACTCAGACGCTCTTGCACATTGCGCAGTGCCACGCCATGCCCCGCTTGACCCTGCCCGGCAGGCGCGGTATTGGTGATCTTGATCACCACAGTGTTACCGCGCCGCTGCGTGCTGACCTTGATATCCGCCCCACTGGCGCTGGGCTCCACGCCATGCTTGACTGCATTCTCCACCAAAGGTTGCAAAATCAAAGGTGGCAGCTTAGCTAGTAAACAGCTGCTGTCAATCGACCATGTCGCGCGCAGCCGTGTGCCAAAGCGTATCTCTTCAATGGCCACATAGCGCTGAGCCAACTCAATCTCTTGGCCCAGCGTCACAGCATCGCCTTGATCGACCAAGGCGCTACGAAACAACTCACTCAAATCTTCCAGCAGCATCTCCGCCTTGGTAGGCTCTGCGCGCACCAAGGCAATTGCGCTGTTGAGCGTGTTGAACAAAAAATGCGGCCGAATGCGCGATTGCAGCTCGATCAAGCGTGCTGCCGCACTTGCAGGCCGCCTTTGCTGCGCGCGCCACTCCAGCACCGCCACCAAAGCCGCTGCCAACAACATGCCGGCTAACGCACTGGCAACCCAAGGCGCTGGCTGCACAAAGCCCACGAACGCCAGCACCCCGCAGCCATACAGCCCCGCCATAGCACCCAGAGCGATGCCTGCGGCCCATTGCCCCGGGCGAGACAATCTGTGCAACACCCGCTTGAGCGCGCAAGCCACCACCAGCCACAGCAGAGTTGCTGGCAAAGCCCCCCCCGTCATAATTGCAGTCATCCTCAGCCAAGTGCCCAAGTCATTGGCCACAAACATTACACCCACGGCCAGCACCCCTTGCACCGAGAGCACCGCACGCAGTATCACCCCCACGTGGCAGGCATCAAACACCAGCACTGACTCACGCGCCGAGCCGTCCAGCACAGGCGATAGTTGGCGCACGCGCTGGCGCTGCGCGGGCTGCGTTGCCAGCGAATCCAACTGCGAAGTTCCAAAGCGCGTCTCCATCGACTGCGTATACCTCATTGAAAACCAGAAGGCGAATAAAATCAGTTGATTCGCCCAGACCACTTGAGTATGCCAGCCCTGCCCACTCCCACACAAGCCGCCCTGAGTGTTGACACGCTCATACAAGGTAATTTTTGGCAGCAATTTGCACCGCAATTGCACATTCAAGCCGCCAATTACCACCAAGCGCCCATGCCCGCCATCCAAGGCGACATCTTGCAAGCGATTCAAGGCTTGGTGCGCGCCGAGGGCTATTTTCAAGGCAACCTCACACAGTGGAACACGCCGTATGCGGCCGTGACAGATGTGATCTCGCGCCTGAATAGCCATGGCTTGTTGCCCGTCTTTGCGTTTTTGTACGATGAGATGTGGATGCTGGCGCACCAATTGCATCCCGTGATTGAAGGCTTGCTCGGCCCCAATTACGCCATGCTGCCCGACTTCTGGGCTTGGCATGTCGATCCCACCAAGGCCGAATCTGGCTGGCGTCCACATCGCGACAAAGGTTTTCGCGCGCTGGCCGCAGATGGCTCGCCCACCAGCGTGACCGCATGGATTCCTTTGACGCAAGCTACCACGCTGAACGGCTGCATGTACATCGTGCCTGCCGACCGTGACCCGACCTACGGCACGCCGCAAGACAAAGACTGGAAATTCCAATATTCCGATGTGCGCGCACTGCCCGCACAGCCCGGAGATTTTTTCATCTGGAATCAAGCCGTGCTGCACTGGGGCTCACACGCCAGCCCACGCGCAGGCAACACGCCGCGCATGAGCTGCGCCTTTGAGTTTCAGCGCACCGATATTCCGGCTTGGAATCAGCCGCTGATGCAGCCACGCGGCATGCTCAGCTTTACAGACCGCGTTCGCCTGATTGGCAAGCAAGTCAAACAGTATCAACACATGTATCCCCTGCCCGATCATCTGTCCACCTTGGCAGACCGCATGATTGGCTACTCTGGCAACTAATATCTCATGAATCAACTTGATAAAAAATCTGAGGCATGATCTGCTTCAGAAATAATGCCTTGCGCAGCGAGCATACCCGCATGCGCGAGCGAGCCCGTGATATCAGCTTCCCACAGGCGTTTATCGAAG
>JAYVJQ010000421.1:0-3316 GCA_043769055.1 Allobrachymonas sp. | reverse complement strand
GCGATGAATGGCAGCCTTTTTTGTTTTCAGCGATTGGCGATGTGTTTTTTACAGTGGCTGCCGGGTCAGTCTGGTGGCTCAGCACGGCCACGGGTAGTTTGGAGCAAGTGGCCGATTCGCGCGATCATTTCTCAACGCTGCTGCAAGGCGAAAGTACGGATGAGTGGTTTTTGCCGGGCTTGCCTGCTGCGTTGCATGCGTATGGCAAGCCGCTGGGCGCGGATGAGTGCTATTCGTACACGGTATTTCCCGTGTTTAAGCACGGCAGTTTCAGCGTGGAGAATATGTTTGCGATTTCCGCCGCTCGGCACTATGCGGCCAGTGGCATGCTGCACGAGAGCATTCGCGGCTTGCCTGATGGCACTGACGCAGCTGTGCATTTGACAGACGCTATGAGTTGAGTGCAAAAAAATGACGATGCACAATGCGCCGATTGGTGTGTTCGACTCTGGCATTGGTGGCTTGAGTATTTTGAAGGCTTTGCGCGCCGCGATGCCTGCTGAGCGCTTTGTTTATTTTGCGGATTCAGCGTACAACCCTTATGGCGTGAAAACGGAGGAGTTTGTGCGGGAGCGGTCGATTGCGATTGTGCGCGAGCTGGTTGATGAGCATCAGATCAAAGCTTTGGTGGTGGCTTGCAATACGGCGACTGCAGCGGCAGTTTCCACGCTCAGGGCGCGTTGGCCGCTGTTGCCGATTATTGGCGTGGAGCCGGCGCTTAAGACGGCTGCACTGGCGACGCGCTCTGGGCGGGTGCTGGTCCTTGCGACGCGGGGGACTTTGCAGAGCGAAAAGTTCACACTGCTCAAAGAGAAATTGGAATCGGAGCATGCAGGATGGGCTGACAAGCATCGCAGCGCATTGCATTTCACTTGCGTGCCGTGTGATGGGCTCGCGGATCGGATCGAGGCGTTGTCTCGCCATGGCAGAGATGGGCAAGACACTCCTGATTTAATAGCAGCTTGCGCAAGTTTTATGCCGGCTAGCAGCTCATTTCATTCAAAAAATGACGAGAAAAATGTGGGTTTTGATACCTTGGTTCTGGGCTGCACGCACTATCCGCTGATACGCGAGGTGTTTCAAACGTTGGCGGGAGATGCGGTCACGATTGTGGATAACGCTGAGCCTGTGGCGCTGCGCACGATGCAACTTTTGAAGGACGCGCGCGCTGCTGTCGATCAAGCTGGCGGCGTGACGTGGCGCAGCAGTGCAGACAAGGCGCAGCTGGTGCAGGCGGCTCAGTATTGGTGCATTGGCTAGGATGAAGCCAAGCCGGGTAAGGCATATGTCTGGTTTGTAAAGCACTCAGGTATAACGGCTTGTGATGCATGACTGAGGCAACTGCCTGTAACATTGAGATGGTAAAAATAAGAGCTTTTATTCCAAAGCTCAGCACAGCATTTGTAGAGACGATATTTATGGCTTCGAAAGCGATTTATTCCGCTGTGGCGGTGGTGGGCATTGCGGCTGCTGCGGGTGCGGCGTATTGGTATCAAAACAAATCGACGGGGCCGAAAGAAATCACGGCTGCTGGCAGCGCGAGCGCTCCGGCCGGCGGTGCATCCGCTCCCGGTGGTGCTCCGCGTGGCGGAGGCATACCCTCCGTCGAAGTGGCCAAAGTCGAAGCCTCTCGCTTGCAAGACGATGCGCAGGCTGTGGGCTCGCTGCGCTCCAAGCAAAATGTGATGCTGCGCCCGGAGGTGAGTGGGCGCGTGCAGACGCTCGGGTTTACCGATGGCACTCGTGTGCGCAAGGGCGATGTGATCATGCAGCTGGAAGATGGCTTGCAGCGCGCCGAGATTCGCCAAGCGGAGGCGCAAATGTCGATTGCTCGTGCGAATTTCAAGCGCAATTCTGAGCTGGTGGCGCAGAATTTTGTGGCGCAGCGCGTGCTGGATGAAAGCGGGGCGAGTTTGCAAGTGGCGGAGGCGCAAGTCTCGCTGGCTTGCGCGCGCTGGGATCGCATGAGAGTCGTTGCGCCCTTTGATGGCACGGTAGGCATTCGCAATGTGAACATTGGCGACTATGTCAAAGATGGCGCAGACTTGGTGAACCTTGAAGACTTGTCTTCGATGTTTGTGGATTTCCGTTTGCCAGAGCGCTTTGTAGGCAAGCTGCGTCGGGAGCAAGCCATTGAGATGCAGCTCGATGCGATGCCGGGCAGATTGTTTAAGGCCAAGATTGATGCGATTGATCCGCAACTCGATGCGAATGGGCGCTCGGTGTTGATACGGGCTGTGTTGCCTAACACGAACGGTGAGCCGATGGCACAAAGGCCAGCGGGCGGGCCGGGTGGAGCGGGAGCTCCTGGAGGTGCGCCGGGAGCTGCTGGCGTGAGTGCTAGGCCTGCGGGCGCGGGCGGTGCGCCAGCATTTGCTGCGGGCGCTAAACCAATGGATAAGCCTGCGGCAAAGCCGGTAGCGCGGCCACAGCAGCGACCTGCTTCTGCGCCGATAGCAGCAGCGCCTCGACCCGTTGATCCGATGGCGACGACTTGTGCGCAATTTAGCAATACTGCGCTTGCTGCGCGAGCTGCAACAGGCGCACTTGGGGCGGCTGCACAGGGAGCCGCAGGTGCTGCGGGCAGCGTAGGAGGTGGCAGACCGGCTGGTGCAGGTGCGCCTTCGAGCGGCGGAGCGCCAGCCGCAATGAATGCAGGCGCGCGGCCAGCCGGAGCGCCTGCGGGTGCTCGCGGTAGCGCACCCGGTGGCGCTGGTGCAGGCGGCGGCGCGCCCGGAGCCGGAGGCGGTACCCCTTTGCGCCCTGGCATGTTTGCGAGGGTGACGACGGTGTTCAATATCAAAGAAGCTGCATTGTCTGTGCCAGTAGAGGCCATCGAGCCGCAAGGTGGGCGGCAGTTTGTGATTCGCTTGGTGGAGCAAACCGAAGCGCAAGGCAAAGAGATTGCTGAAAAGCAAGCTGCAGATGCGGCTAAGGCAGCAGAAGCCGCCAAGGCAGCTGCGGCTGCATCGAGCGCGCCTGTGTCTGCGGGTGCGCCCGCAGGTGGTGGGGGCGGAGGTGGAGCACCCGGCGGTGCGCAGCCGTACAACATGAGCGGTTTTGTTGACGGCAAACGCCTTGTATCGCAGCGGCAAGAAGTCAAGCTGGGTATTCGTCGGCCGGGGCGCGTTGAGATCACGGAAGGCTTAGCGGAATCAGATACCGTCGTTGTGGCGGGTCAGCAGCGTTTGCAGCGCGATAACACGCCAGTGCGCGTGATTGAGCTCGGACGTGCGCCGGGAGCGCCGGGCGGTGGTGCGGCGGGCGGTGCGCCCGGTGGAGCACCCAATGCAGCAGCAGGCAGTGTGGGCGGCGC
>JAYVJQ010000420.1:0-12288 GCA_043769055.1 Allobrachymonas sp. | reverse complement strand
TGGCCGTGGTAGCAGCCTTCAAACTTGATGATCTTGCTGCGACCGGTTGCGCCGCGCGCCAGCCGAATCGCGCTCATACCCGCTTCTGTGCCAGAGGACACGAGGCGCACCATCTCCATGCTGGGCATGAGGCGCACAATTTCTTCGGCCAGCTCGACCTCGCGCTCGGTGGGCGCGCCAAACGAAAAGCCATCCATCATGGCTTTTTGCACGGCTTCGATCACCTCAGGGTGGCCGTGGCCCAAAATCATCGGGCCCCAAGAGCCGATGTAGTCAATATGGCGCTTGTCGTTGGCATCCCAAAAATAAGCGCCTTGGGCGCGCTTGACAAAGCGTGGTGTGCCGCCCACGGCGCGAAAGGCGCGCACGGGAGAGTTCACGCCGCCGGGGATGCGCTTTTGAGCGCGTTCGAAAAGGGTTTGGTTTTTATCAGTCATGAGTACGCGTCAAAGAAATTAATGCCGAGTGGCGCTGGGTGGTGTGCCTAGGAGATCGTCGCTGCTGTCATCGTGCTCTTCTTCCTCATCATCAGCCACTTGCGCCCAAAACATCAGGTCGGGCACAGCCGCGCCCATGCCGGGCTGGTAGGCGGCCATGAGGCTGCGGTTCACATAAATACTGGCCTCGCGCACGGCATCAACCAGTTCATCGCCTGTGGCCAGCAAAGTGGCCAGCGCGGCGCAGAAGGTGTCGCCCGCGCCCATGAAATTAGCATCCAGCCTGTCCAGCGTGATGGTGGCCAGCACGGCCTCGGGCGTGGCCACCACGGTATCGAGCGATTCCACCGTGGTGTTGGCACTGGTGATCACCACATAAGGCACGCCATGCTGGGCCGCAGCCGCTGCAATATCGCGCGGCGTGGGGCGCTTGGCGCTGCTCCAATCAGGCAGCAGCCAGCGCCACAAAGTGTCGAAATTGCCTACTAAGACGCTGGTTTGCGGCAGGATCAATTCAGTTAGCGCGTCCAAGTAGGATTCGATTTTGTCGCGTTCCCACCACGAAAGCGGGGTTGCCTGGGTAATCACGGGGATTTCTTCGTAATCAGCGGTAATTTCCGCCACGATGGCCAGCGCCTCGGGCGAGCCGACGAAGCCAATTTTGAAGACATCCACATCCATGTCTTCCAACACGGTGCGGGCTTGCTCCTCCACTGCATCGGCATCGATTTCGATCCATTCAAAAGTGGTGGTGCTGTCGCGCACCAAGATGCCCGTGGTGATTGGCAGCACATGGCCACCACAGGAGCTACTGGCAATCTGATCGGCCGCCAAGCCGCCCGCACCCGTTGGATCGGCGGCGTTGAAACTCATCAGTTGCACCGGAGAATCGTCGTCAATCTCTGCATCGTCGGGGAGGGCGGTAAGTTCGGGGGAAGACGACATGAGAGTTACCAGCTGATGGGATAGAAGCGATGAAAGGTCTGTGCTGCCCCCCAGCCGGTCAAGGGCTGGGGTTTGCCTTATGTCGGCATGCAGGCAACGCGGGCCTGAACAGCGCACGGTGTCGATACAATGCAACACTGCGGGAAACTGTTCCCATTCATTCTATTGTGAAATATTGCCAAGAAAGATAATTGGGAGCATGAGTCAAGCCAATGCCCATACCACCTGGATGTGTCTGATCTGCGGTTGGATCTACGACGAAGCCACGGGAGCCGCCGATCATGGCATTGCCGCCGGCACTTTATGGGTCGATGTGCCCATGAATTGGACTTGTCCGGAATGCGGCGCACGCAAAGAAGACTTTGAAATGGTGCAAATTTAAGTTACCCTAGCAGCGTAACGATTTGTGGATATGATTTTGAATACTGTCAAAAACCTCAGCAGGAGAGCCGCGTGACTACAGCCAGTGGTGTCAAAGTGCTGGTCATTGATGACAGCAATACCATCCGCCGCAGTGCGGAGATCTTCCTCAAGCAAGGCGGTCATGAAGTGATGCTTGCTGAGGATGGTTTTGACGCGCTTGCCAAGGTCAACGATTACACCCCGCATCTGATTTTTTGCGATATTTTGATGCCCCGCTTGGATGGTTACCAAACCTGCGCCATCATCAAACGCAACCCCAACTTTGCCAAGACACCCATCATCATGCTCTCCTCAAAAGATGGCATATTTGACAAAGCGCGTGGGCGCATGGTGGGCAGCGAAGAGTATTTAACCAAACCGTTTACCAAAGACCAATTGCTGCAAGCGGTGCAGCAATTTGGCAAGATTTGAACATTGTGAGAAGAGAGGCCTTTATGCCAATTCAAAAAGTATTGATCGTTGATGATTCCAAAACCGAAATCATGTACCTGAGCGATTTGCTCAATAAAAATGGTTTTTCCGTCCGCAGCGCAGAAAATGCAGACGATGCTTTCAGAAAACTGGCCGAAGAAAAGCCAGATTTAATTTTGATGGACGTGGTGATGCCCGGCCAAAATGGTTTTCAACTCACCCGCGCCATCTCGCGAGATCCAGCGTTTTCTGATGTACCGATCATCATGTGCACCAGTAAAAATCTGGAGACAGACCGCGTGTGGGGTATGCGCCAGGGTGCGCGTGACTACATCACCAAGCCAGTCGATGCGAATGAATTGATGGCCAAGATCAAGGCCTTGGGCTAATCGGCCCAGCTCACCGTTCAACCTAACCACCAGGAAGACATTTCACAATGGCAAACCGGCAAGCATTGCGAGACCTGCAAACTCGCTTAGCTGAGCGATTGCAACAGGCCCGCACTGAAGGTGTGGCGCCGGGCTGGTTGGCTGTGGAGGTCTCCTCGCGCCGCTATTTGCTGCCTTTGGCGCAGTCGGGCGAGATTTTTCCGCTGACTTCTGTGCAAACTGTGCCCTACACGCAGCATTGGTATTTGGGCGTGGCCAATTTACGTGGTGGCTTGTACGGCGTGGTTGATTTGGCCAGTTTTATTTCGGGCACAAACCTGCAACGCAACTTTGAAGGAAGCGTGCACGAGCAAACGCGCCTGATTGCGCTAAACAGTGCCATGGAAATCAATTGCGCCGTGTTGATCGACCGCCTGGGCGGCTTGCGCGGCATTGGTGATTTTGTCGCGCGTGAGTCCATGCCCCAAGATTCCCCAGCCTACATGTCGGCGCAATACCAAGACAAATCCGGACAACTTTGGATTGAACTGGATTTGCAGGTGCTGGCCAATTCTTCCGAATTTTTAGGCATTGCAGCCACCGCCTAACAACACGATCATGTTGCTCTTCTTTTCCCCTTTTGCCCAGAAAAACTTCGAGGCCTCATCATGTCAGTAGTACAGCGAATTTCAGCTCTGTTCAAACGTTCCAGCTCATCAGCTGAGCCTTCGATCTTGTCGCATGCGGGCTTGACGGCAGAGGAGGCCTATGCATTGGAGCAAACCGGTGCTCAGATGAATAACCAAGCCACCAATGCTGTTGCGAGCGCTGACAACAACCAGAGCATGACCGAGGGCAGTGGCGTATCGCTTCCCCTGTTGGGAACACGCGATCCAGCCCAGCATCGCCAAATCCTGACGGTGATCTTGATCGTCGCTTTGGTGGTGTTCTTGGCCGTGATGTTTTTTGCACTGGCGCAGGCTGATAACGTGGCGCGGCAGGTGGGTGCTTCCGGTCAGTCGCTCATGCAATCACAGCGCTTGGCCAAATCAGTGTCTCAGGCCTTGGTGGGTTCTCCACAAGCTTTTGCTGAGGTGTCTGAAAGTGCAGGTGCGTTGGCTAAAAACGTGCGCGGTCTCAAAAATAGTGATACCGAACTGCGGTTGACTCAAGTGACTCCCGCCCTGGTTGACGATGTGGACAAAGCCATGCCTTTGGTCGATCGCGCTGAAAAAAATGCTGCTACGGTGCTCGGCCAGCAAAAAATTCTGACCCAAGTGGGTAGCGCTTTGCGCACGATTAACCGCCAGTCTTCCGATCTGCTGGAAGTGGCAGAAACCGTGTCGTCGCTCAAGCTCCAGCAAAACGCGCCAGCGGCTGAAATTTCCGCTTCTGGCCAGCTCGTGATGTTGACGCAGCGTATCGGTAAATCAGCCAACGAATTCTTGACGATGGAAGGCGTGAGCCCCGAGGCCGTGTTCTTGCTGGGTAAAGATTTGAACTCCTTCAAAGAAATTGCCCAAGGTTTGCTTGAAGGCAGCCCCGAGTTGCGTTTAGCCGCTGCCAAAGACCCGCAAACTCGCGAACGCTTAGAAGCCCTGCTCAAGCAATACGAAGAAACACGCGGTCAAGCGGGTGCGATTTTGGGCAACTTGCAAGGCTTGGTGTCTGCGCGTGAAGCGCAGTCGGCCATCGTGGCCGATTCTGAGCCACTGCGTCGTCAGTTGGAAGATTTGCAGGGTAAGCTGTCCGGACAAACGGGTCTGGGCGTGATTCCGTTGATCTTTCTGGGTTTGTCGGGCCTGCTGGCACTGCTTGCAGGTTTGGGTCTGGCGCGCGTGCAACTGGGTGAAAGCCGTAAAGGTCAAGCAGTGGCCGAGCAGCAACGACTCATGGCTGAGGGCCAAGAGCAGGAAGCCAAGCGGATTAACGATGCGAACCAAGCCGCTATTTTGCGACTCATGAACGAATTGCAATCAGTGGCTGAAGGTGATTTGACGCAAGAAGCGACCGTGACCGAAGATATTACGGGCGCTATCGCCGACTCAGTGAACTACACGGTCGAAGAGTTGCGCTCACTGGTAGGCAACGTGCAAAACACAGCGACTCGCGTGGCGCAAACGACAGCGGTGGTGGAGAGCACGTCCACCGAACTGCTGGCTGCTTCGACCGAGCAGTTGCGCGAGATTCGTGAAACCGGCCAGTCGGTGCTGGATATGGCGGGCCGCATTAACGTGGTGTCAGGCCAAGCGCAAGAATCTGCTCAAGTGGCGCGTCAATCACTGACAGCTGCTGAGTCTGGCTTGCAAGCGGTGCAAAACGCCATCGGGGGTATGAATGCCATCCGCGACCAGATTCAGGATACTTCCAAGCGGATCAAACGACTGGGTGAATCTTCACAAGAGATTGGCGAGATTACCGAGCTGATTTCCGACATTACCGAGCAAACGAACGTGCTGGCGCTGAACGCCGCCATTCAAGCGGCATCAGCCGGTGAAGCCGGGCGAGGCTTCTCTGTGGTGGCCGAGGAGGTGCAGCGATTGGCTGAACGCTCCGCAGAAGCTACGAAACAGATTTCGGCATTGGTGAAAGCCATTCAGACCGACACACAAGACGCTGTGGCCGCTATGGAACGCTCCACGCAGGGTGTGGTGGAAGGAGCCAAACTCTCCGACAACGCGGGTACGGCTCTGGTGCAAATTGACTCGGTGTCACGCCGCCTTGCTGAACTGATTCAAGAGATTTCAACCTCCGCCGCTCGCGAAGCCGATTCGGCCAACGTGGTGGCGGGCAACATCCAGCACATTTTCGCGGTGACCGAGCAAACCGGTGAGGGTACGCGCTCGACCGTGCAGCAGGTGCGAGACCTCTCCCGCGTGGCCGAGGAATTGCGTCAATCGGTATCACGATTCAAGATTGGCTGATCGCCTCGGGGCGACCTTCTGGTCGCCTCAAGTGCGTGATTCATTCACAGGATGATTCAAACCATGGCCACCACACCAAAAACCGGCGCAGGCTCAATGATCGACATCGGTGTCAATGACTTGGGCCCCTTGGCTTGGGTGTTGGATGAGTTGCGCAAGTCGCTTGACTCCGCCACCAAGGCATTGCGTCGCTATGTGCGTGACGCGGAGCTGGCCAAAGGCTCGGATCTGAATGCAGCGGACGCGAGCCAACTTCGTATCGCACGCCAGCAATTGCACCAATCTGTAGGTGCCTTGGAGATGGTGGGTTTTTCTTCCCCCGCTTCTATGCTGCGGGGCATGGAGGGTGCGGTACAAAAATTTGTGACCAAGCCGGAGCTGTGTACCGAGGCTGCAACGCTCAAAGTAGAGCGTGCAAGCTTTGCGCTGCTGGGGTATCTTGAAGCTCTGCTGGTAGGTAAATCACCGTCTGCGGTTGAGTTATTCAGCCAGTACGCAGATGTGCTGGAATTGGCAGGTTCTACACGCATACACCCGGCTGACTTGTGGGCAGTGCCTTGGCGCTGGCTGGATGTTCAAGATACGGGTGTAGGCGTTGCAGAACTAGATGCCGCTTTCCGCGCGCGCTTTGACAAGGCTGCATTGATGGTGGTCAAGACTGCGGATGCGCAGGCTTGCGGCGAACTGGCTACGTTGAGTGCCAGTTTAGCCAATCAAACGCAGTTGAGTGTGGATGCCAATTTCCGTAGTTTCTGGCGTATCGCTGCCGGCGTATTCGAGGCCATGCATTCTGGTTCTTTAACCGCAGATTTGCATGTCAAGCGCACAGTTTCACGTTTGCTGATCCTGCTGGCGACCCACATCAAAGGCGATCTGAGTGTGCCGGATCGTTTGGCCCAAGATTTGGTATTTTTCTGCGCTCAATCTGTACCGGCTGGTAGCACGCCCAAATTGGGTGAAGTGCGTTTGGTGTATGGCTTGGCCAACTATGTGCCAGTCGATTACACCAAGAGTTTTTATGGGCAATTTGACCCGAGCATTTTGGTGCAGGCGCGCAAGCGCATTGGTCAACTCAAAGAATCATGGTCATCTTTCACGGCTGGAGAGTTGACCAAGGCCAAGCCTGTGCAAGATCAGATGTCGCTGCTGATCGATTCGATTGGCAAGCTGTTGCCCACAACCGGCCAGGCCATAGCCTCCGCATTGAATGAGGTGATGGACAGCACGGCTCGAATTCAAAAACCGCCCGAACCAACATTGGGCATGGAAGTGGCCACTGCCATTCTTTATCTCGAAGCAAGTTTTGAAGATTTTGACCCAGGCGATCAACAACAAACCAGCCGCATGGGCCATTTGGCTCAGCGTGTGCAAATGGCGCGCGGTGGTGCAGCCAGCCAGCCGCTTGAGGCGTGGATGGAGGAGTTGTATCGCCGCGTGAGCGACCGCCAGACCATGGGCTCTGTGGTGGGCGAGCTCAAGCTCAACCTGAGCGAGCTTGAAAAGCTCATGGATGGGTTTTTCCGCGATCCTCAAGACAAAGTGCTTTTGGCCGATGTGCCGGGCAAACTCACGCAAATGCGTGGCGTGCTCATGGTGCTGGGTTTGGATCAGGCGGGACAGGCTGTTATGCGCATGCGCGATAGCGTGGAGCAAATCTTAGTCACCGAGGTTGATGAGGAGCGCGCCCGCGCGACAGGGACCTTTGACAAATTGGGCAACAACTTGGGTGCACTCGGGTTCTTGATTGACATGCTCAGTTATCAGCCCGTGCTGGCCAAGAAAATGTTTGTCTACGATGAGGCGCAGGGCGAGCTCAAGCCACTCATGGGCAGAACGCTGGCACACAATGTGCCGGTTGAGGCTGCGGCCAATTCCGAGTCGTTGGCTTCAGTCGCGTTTGATCCTATGGCCACTGTGCCTATGGCTGCTCTGTATGGGGCTGCATCACCAGCGGCAACAACGCCAGCGCAAGTGGCAGCTCCAACTGCCGCTGTGATTGTCGATACCGCGCAAGTCGATCCGGAGCTATTGGAAATCTTCCTGGAAGAGGCGCGTGAGGTGGCAAGTAATGGCCTGGCCTCGACTGCCGCCTTGATCACTGAGCCCAATAATTTGGGCGAGATGACCACGCTGCGCCGCGCATTCCACACACTTAAAGGCAGCTCCCGCATGGTGGGCCTCAATGTGTTTGGCGAGGCGGCTTGGTCGATGGAGCAAGTGCTCAATGCTTGGTTGGCCGATCAGAAGCCTGCCTCGTCTGAGCTGTGCAACCTGTCCACCCAAGCGCTACAAGCGCATCAGGTGTGGATTGAGGAGATTGCCGCTGGTGCTGGCAAACATCGCACGGCGACACCTTTCAGAATAAGTGCTGATGCATTGCGCATGCAGGGGCAATTGATTCCTATCGTGATGGAGCCAGCCTCCGCTGTTTCTCCCGAGGTCGCTGTCGCAGCCATACAAGCAAATCCAGTTGAGATGCCCACGGAGGTATCCTTGCCGGTTGCCGACATGCTCAGCTTTGATATGCCTGTGCCGCAAATGGCTGAGCCTGAAATGCCTAGCCTGTCGAGCTTCTCTGGCGAGTCCTTGAGCCTGCCTCAAATCAACTTACCAGAGATTTCATTGCCTGAGCTTGCACCTGCCCCGGTGGCTGCAATTGCTTCAGTAGAAGATTTTTCGTTGCATTTGGGCGATTTGGATGGCACGCCGCCTGTGCCCGAGTTACTCGCTCCCGAACCCTTCGTCACCATCGCTACACTTGCGCCTAGCTTGCCGCCTGCGACGCAACCATCGTCTTTCGTGCAGGTCGCTGAGCCAGATGAACCACTGAGCTTTGATTTTGCTGCCGTAACAACGCAAGCTCCAAGCGATGCGACTGCCGTGATCACTGCAGAGGCAGGATCGAAAATCGAGATCGCGGCATTTGACGATACATCGAATCCCACTGAGCAGATCAGCGCTGAATCGCTCGAAGTATTTTTTGAGTCAGCAAGCGTTGAAGAATCTGTACCCGATATCAGCGGCTCTTCAGATGAACAGCCCAGTGACTTGGTGACTGCCGAAGAATTGGCCGCATTCGAGCAAGCCATGATGGCCATGGATGACCAAGCGGCCATGACATTGGAATCTGGTTCAGCCCTGTTGTCTGTTGATGCAAGCCAGCCACAGGCCAGCGAAGAGCACAACCTAACGCTAGATGCAGGTGATTTGTATGCCTTAGAGAGCATGTCGGCCTTGTTGCCTGATCATCCTGCACAAACCAGTGGCAATGCCTCGCCCTTGACGATGCTGTCACCCTCCGCAACAACCGTACAAACATTGACGCAAGATTTAGAGATGAATTTTGACTCGCGGAGCACTGAACCCGCGATGTTGTCAATGCCCCCGGTGCAGACCAAGTCGCCGCAAGACTTGGGCATTGATTTGGGCTTTGGCACGGATAAGCCCACTCACACCGACGAGGCAGAAAATCGGTGGAATACTGGCGCGGCTGCTATGGCAAGCTTGGGCGCTGGGGCTGCGTTGGCGTCGGCCAATGCTCCAAGCATCAGCGCTGCGCTCATGCCTGCCCCTACGCCAGTCAACTCTTTGACCAGCCATTTCGCTGCAGATGAGCAAATCAAAGCGATTGGCCCATTGCGCGTTAGTTTGCCCTTGTATAACGTCTATCTCAATGAAGCTGATGAGTGGTCTCGCCGCTTGTCCACTGTGCTTGCTGAATGGGCCATGGAGCCACACGCCAAAGTGCCCAATGATGCGGTGGCCTTTGCGCATTCGTTAGCAGGTAGTTCGGGTACTGTTGGATTTACCGCATTGTCTGGCTTGGCGCGTAGTCTGGAGCAGACGCTGATACACATGCAGCGCATTGAAGAAGATGGAGAATACGCCCCCCATTTGCATGCGAGCTTGTTTGTCCATGCTGCTGAAGAAATCCGCCATCTTCTGCATCAGTTTGCTGCTGGCATTTTGAAAGTCAGCTCAGCAAAAATCGAAGCGGATTTGCTGCATTGCATGCAAGCGCCCTTCCCAACCAGTGAAGAGACTGGCATGGATGTGGTAAGCGCAACCGAATCCGCTGGATTCATTAATTTAGATCAAAATAAGCCATTAGCCGATATAAAATCTGAATTGTTTGCTATAGAAAATATAGCAATCGAAGCTCCATTGATCGAGCCAAATAGCGCACAAGTGGTGCAAAGCTGGGCCACGCCGGATATCGCGCAAGAAGCCAATCAGCCTGAACCTGTAGAAGTTGTGATGCAGGAGATCGCCAGTGAACCGGTCGCGGTCATCGCAGCATTGGCTCCAGCAGCACAGGCCGTAGTCGCACCCGCTGTAGCGCTGACGCAAGCGCCTGTGTTGGCGGTGCGTAGTCGCCAAGTTGCTCAAGATGACATTGACGACGAGATCGACGTGCAAGATGCACTCGATCCTGATTTGTTTGAAATTTTTGAAGAAGAGGCGCAAGAGATTTTTCCCGCCACGGCCTCTGCATTGCGTCAATGGGCTGCGCGTACCGACAACATGAGTGCGCGCGGCGAAGTGTTGCGCGGCTTGCACACCCTCAAAGGCAGCGCCCGCTTGGCCGGTGCGATGCGTTTGGGTGAGTTGGCGCACCGCATGGAGTCCAGCGTCGAAACCATTGCGCATGAAGGCGCTCAAAGTGCCGACATTGAGCAGTTGATGGGTCAACTCGATGGCATGCAACACAACTTTGATGTGCTGCGTAACCCTGCTTTAGCCGCGCAATTTGCCGCACCGGCGAACACCGTCACCAGCACGTCGGCGGATTCCTCCGTGAGTTTGGCCTCGGCGGGTATTGCAGGTGCAGCCATCGGCATGACTGCGGCGAGCATGGCCTCGACGGTATCCGCCTTAAAGCCAGTTGCTGCGGCTACTGGCTCAGGCGTTGCCCCCGCCGCTGCGATGCGCAGCGCACCCGGCCAAACGGTGCGTGTGCGCGCTCAGTTGCTCGATCGCCTGATGAACCAAGCCGGTGAGGTGATGATCACCCGTGCTCGTCTTGAAGCTGAATTGTCGCAACTGCGTGGCTCGCTCTCTGATCTGACCGGCAACTTGGAAAAAATGCGCTCCCAGTTGCGCGAGCTCGATGTGCAAGCTGAATCTCAAATGCAAACCCGCATTCAGCAGGCCAAAGATACCGAAGAAGAGTTCGATCCGCTCGAATTTGACCGCTACACCCGCGTGCAGGAGCTGACCCGCATGATGGCCGAGTCGGTCAACGACGTGGCTACGGTGCAGCGCAATATTCAGCGCACGATCGAATCGACCGAAGACGATTTGATTGCTCAAGCGCGTCAAACCCGTGAGTTGCAGCGCGATTTGCTGCGCACGCGCATGGTGGAGTTTGAAGGTATTTCTGAGCGCCTGTACCGCGTGGTGCGTCAAGCGGGGAAAGACGCGGGCAAACAGGTCAAGCTCGATATTCTGGGCGGCACGATTGAGATGGATCGTGGTGTGCTGGATCGGATGACGCCAGCGTTTGAGCACTTGCTGCGCAACTGCGTGGCCCACGGCATTGAAACGTCTGAAGCGCGCACCGCCGCCGGCAAAACTTCAAGTGGCGAAATCGTGATTACCTTGCACCAAGAAGGTAACGACGTGTCCATCGAGTTCCGCGATGATGGTGCCGGCCTCAATATTCCACGCATCCGCGAAAAAGCGATTGCGCAAGGCTTGCTCGGCAGTGATGCACCGCTGGCCGACAACGAAGCTGCCAACCTGATCTTCACACCGGGCTTTTCCACCGCCGCCCAAATCACCGAACTCTCAGGTCGAGGCGTGGGCATGGACGTGGTGCGCTCCGAGGTGGTTGCCTTGGGTGGCCGCATCGAAACAGCCACCGCTGCTGGCCAAGGCACGAGCTTCAAACTGGTGCTGCCACTGACTACGGCCGTGACGCAAGTGGTGATGGTGCGTGTGGGCGCGCTGTCCATTGGTATCCCGGCCAACTTGATCGAGATCGTTCGCCGCGCCACGCAAAAAGATTTGCAGCAAGCCTACAACGCAGGCAGCTACGAGTATGGCGGCGAGAGCCTGCCCTTCTTCTGGGCTGGCGCGCTCTTGCAGCACTCGGCAGCCAGCACCGAGCCTGCCACCAAAACACTGCCGGTGATGGTCTTCCGCTCCGCAGCTCAGCGCGTGGCCTTGCATATTGATGAGGTGCTGGGTAACCAAGAGGTGGTGGTGAAGAATCTCGGGCCTCAGCTGTCGCGCCTGCCAGGCTTGGCCGGCATGACGGTGCTGGCTTCTGGCGCAGTCGCCATGATTTACAACCCAGTAGCCTTGGCCACGGTGTATGGCAAGCAAGCCCGCGCCATGAGCTTCGATCCTGCGCAGCCGCATGCATTGGAATCGCAGTCGCAGATGGGTGCACTCGATCCGAGCATCACGGATGCTGTGCCACGCGAACTCTCAGGCGATGCTACGCCCGTGGTGCCTTTCGTTCCAGCCAATCCAGCTTCCATTTCGCCGCCCGCCATCCCGCTCGTGCTCGTGGTGGACGATTCCATCACGGTGCGCCGCGTCACGCAGCGTTTGCTGCAACGCGAAGGCTACCGCGTCACGATGGCAGCCGATGGTTTGCAGGCACTGGAGCGTTTGGCTGAAGAGTTGCCTTCTGTGATTTTGTCCGACATCGAAATGCCCCGCATGGATGGCTTCGATTTCCTGCGCAACGTGCGCGGCAGTGCCGAGTACAAACATCTGCCCACCATCATGATCACCTCACGCATCGCCGAGAAGCACCGCGAGCATGCT
>JAYVJQ010000419.1:0-7327 GCA_043769055.1 Allobrachymonas sp. | reverse complement strand
GCGAAGAATCAAGGCATCCCGCGTCACGCGGTCGCCATCATTGGCGATGGTGCGATGAGTGCCGGCATGGCTTTTGAAGCGATGAACAATGCCGGTGTGCAGCCTCTTCTGCCATTGCTCGTGGTGCTCAACGACAACGACATGAGCATCTCGCCACCTGTGGGCGCATTGAACCGCTATTTGGCCCAGCTCATGAGTGGGCGTTTTTATGCAGCGGCGAAGAATGTGGGCAAGCAGGTTTTGAAGCCCATTCCGCCACTGTTTGAATTGGCCAAGCGCTTTGAAGAGCATGCCAAAGGGCTGGTCGTGCCGGCTACCTTGTTTGAGCAATTTGGCTTTAACTACACCGGCCCGATTGATGGACACGATCTGGACTCGCTCATTCCCACGCTAGAAAACGTCAAGCAGCTCATGGCGCAGGGAGCAGGCCCGCAGTTCCTCCATGTGGTCACCAAAAAAGGCCAAGGCTACAAGCTCGCTGAGGCTGACCCGGTGGCCTACCACGGGCCTGGCAAGTTTGACCCCGCTGTGGGCCTGACCAAGCCCGCCACAGCGCCCAAACCCACGTTCACGCAAATCTTCGGTAATTGGCTGTGCGATATGGCCGCGCAAGATTCAAGGTTGGTGGGCATCACGCCTGCCATGCGCGAAGGCTCGGGTCTCGTAGAGTTTGAAAAGCGCTTCCCTGATCGTTACCACGATGTCGGCATTGCAGAGCAGCATGCCATCACCTTTGCAGCAGGCCTGGCCTGCGAAGGCATGAAGCCCGTTGTGGCGATTTATTCGACCTTTTTGCAACGTGGCTACGACCAGTTGATTCACGATGCAGCGATCCAAAAGCTGCCGATGGTGCTGGCGCTGGATCGCGCAGGTATTGTGGGCGCAGATGGTGCAACGCATTGTGGCGCGTTTGACATTGCCTTTCTGCGCTGCATCCCTAACGTGAGCATCGCCTGCCCCGCTGACGAAGCCGAATGTCGTGCATTGCTGACCACCGCCTTTGAGCAAGACCATATTGTGGCGGTGCGCTACCCGCGAGGCGCGGGAGCGGGCAAGCTGCCGGGCGAGGCACTCGATGGTCTGCCGTTTGGCACAGGCGTGATTGCACGCCAAGGCAGCAAAATCGCGATCTTGAGCTTTGGCACTTTGCTTTATCCCGCCTTGCAGGCCGCAGAAAAGCTTGGCTGCACGGTAGTGAATATGCGCTGGGCCAAGCCGATTGATTCAGAGTTGCTGCGCGAACTAACGAGCACGCATGACAATTTGGTCACGCTGGAAGACGGCTGCCTGCCCGGTGGCGCAGGCTCTGCGGTGCTGGAAGCTTTGCAGCAATTGCAGATCAACAAACCTGTGCTCACACTCGGCTTGCCCGATGCGTTCATAGAGCATGGCGATCCTGTCAAACTGATGGCATTGCAAGGGCTTGATGCAGTAGGCATCGAAGCTTCAATTCGCAAGCGTTTCATGTGAAGCGTGCAGCTTGACGGCAATCTGACAAAAGCCTGAAGCCTTCGTGGAGTAGGGGCTTTGTCGAGGGAAAACCCCCAACGCTTGGCGGGAGCGCGTTCATACAATCCAAATTGACCTAAACAGTCCTCGATGAGTGTTGCACCATGCAATGCGCTGAGAGATGTTCAACATGGCACAACAGCATTACCTGCTTGCGTGCCCCCAAGGAGATTCCCAACATGGATCGTCGCGTCGCCCTTAAAAATGCCGGTATCGCCGGTGTTCTCGCTGCTGGTGTTGCACCCGCAGTTCACGCTCAGGAAGCCATTCGCTGGCGCCTAGCTTCTAGCTTCCCCAAAGCACTGGACACCATCTACGGTGCAGCCGAAACATTCGCTAAAAAAGTTGGCGAAATGTCGGGCGGTAAATTCCAGATTTCTGTGCACCCTGCAGGCGAGCTGATGCCCGCCATTGCTGGCATGGTGGACAACATCCAAAAAGGCACGACCGAGATGGTGCACACCGCACCGTATTACTTCTTCGGCGTGAACGATGCATTTGCTTTGGGATGCGCGATTCCTTTCGGTCTCAATAGCCGTCAGATGACCGCTTGGATGTATCAGGCCAACGGCTTGAAACTCATGCGTGAGTTCTATGCCAAGTACAACGTGATCAACTTCCCCATGGGCAATACGGGCGCACAAATGGGCGGCTGGTATCGCAAAGAGATCAAAAGCCTGGCCGACATGAAGGGCCTGAAGTTCCGTGCTGGCGGCTTTGCTGGCAAGGTCTTGTCCCGCATGGGCGTGGTGCCACAAAATATTCCTGGCGGCGAGATTTATCAAGCCCTGGAAAAAGGCACGATTGATGCAGCAGAGTGGGTCGGTCCTTACGACGATCAAAAACTCGGCTTCAACAAAGTTGCTCCGTTCTACCACTACCCAGGCTGGTGGGAAGGTGGCCCACAGCTAGATGCTTACGTCAACAAGACCGCTTACGACAAGCTCTCTGCTGAGAACAAAGCCATCCTTGAGTCGGCTGCTGCTTACGCACACACTGACATGCAAGCCAAGTACGATGCGAAGAACCCGCAAGCTCTCAAAGAGTTGGTGGCTGCCAAGGTCAAGCTCGCACCGTTCCCCAAGGCCGTGATGGACGAAGCTTTCAAGCAATCCATGGCTCTGTACAGCGAGTTGAGCGCCTCCAATCCAGATTGGAAGAAGATTTACGACGACTACAGCACCTTCCGCCGCGATCAGAACCTTTGGTTCCGCTTCACGGAAATGCGCTTCGACCAGTTCATGCAATCGCAGAAACTGTGATGCTCGGCACTGCTTGAGCAGTGCAACGAAGCCATGAAAACCGCCTCGCAAGAGGCGGTTTTTTTGTGGGCATGCGTAGTGTGTATATGGGTTGCCTGCAGTTAAATTTTTAAAACCAAATTTGCCAGTAGCCGGCATAAAACATGCGCAGAGTGCTATCGATTCAGGAGTATAGGTTCTACCAACGCCGATGCACACCGAGGCCGCCGATCGATCCGATGACCAATCGGAGATACCTCGCACAAGCCCAGTGCATCCCATTGGCCCAAAAGAAAAGAGCCTTCACGGCTCTTTTCTCAGGATCAGAAGTGGTTTACTTCTTCTTATCTTTCTCCATCGCATCCAATATCGCCTTCATCGGGTCTTCTTCTTTGGAGTCGCTGGCCTTCTCGCCTTCTGGTTTGAGCAGGTCGCCTGGCTTGGCTTCTTCGCCAGGCTTAGCGCCTTCAGCAGGTTTTTCTTCTGCTTTGGGCTCTTCGGTGGGCATGTTCATTTGCAACTGCTCCAGCACCTGATCTTTGTTGAGCTTTTCAGTTTTCTCAATGCCGCCAGTCACGAGCACCGGGAAAGCCATGATCGCGGCCACCATGATGAGTTGCAAGATGATGAAGGCAATCGAGCCTTTGTAAATCTCGCTGGTGGTGACGGCTGGAATCAGTTCTTTGGTCACGCGGTCGCGGTAGTCAAACTTCGCAGCGACTGAGCGCAGGTAGAACAGCGCAAAGCCAAACGGTGGCGTGAGGAAGGAAGCTTGCAGGTTCATCGCAATGATCACGCCAAACCAAATCATCACATCATCGGGGCTCATGCCGGGCACGATGCTGGGCAGAATTTTCTCAGCCACGGGTGCGAGCAGCGGGATCACGATGAAGGCGATTTCAAAGAAGTCGATGAAGCAGCCCAAGATGAACACCAAAATGTTCACCACAATCAAGAAGCCCCATGCGCCGCCGGGCATGCCGACGAACAAATGCTCCACCCAAATATGGCCATCAGCCGCATTGAAGGTGAAGCTAAATACCGTAGAGCCAATCAAGATGAACAGCACGAAGCTGGCGAGCTTGGCAGTGTTCTCCAGCGCTTGCTTGAGCAGCGGGAAATCCAAGCGGCGTTTGATCATGGCCAAAATCAGCGCGCCAAGTGCGCCCATCGCGCCGCCCTCGGTGGGTGTGGCCACGCCGAGGAAAATCGTGCCGAGCACGAGGAAGATCAAAATCAGCGGCGGCATCAACACAAAGGTGACACGCTCGGCCAATTTGGAGAGCAGGCCCATGCCCGTAACTTTGTTGAAGGTGGACAATGCCAAGCCCAGCAAGGAAGCCAAGGTGAGCGAAAGAATCACGATTTCGTCAGTTGCCGCAGCTGTAGGGCGCTCAATAAACTTGGACAAAATGCTGTTGTGCACCTGAGCCCAAGCAACGCCTGCAATGGCGCACAGCACGAGAAGAATCAGCAAAGACTTGTGGCCCGAAGCGCCATTGGCTTCTTTGTAAATCCGTGCCTCGGGCGGCAGCGGCGGCACCATGGCAGGCTTGAAAATCGCCACCATCACGATGAACAAAATATACAAACCCACCAGCAGCAAGCCCGGCACGAGTGCGCCAGAGTACATATCGCCCACCGAGCGACCCAATTGGTCGGCCAACACGATCAACACGAGCGAGGGCGGGATTGCCTGCGCGAGCGTGCCCGAGGCGGTAATCGTGCCAGTGGCAATCACGCGGCTATAACCATAGCGCAGCATGATGGGCAGCGAAATCAAGCCCATGGAGATCACGGCAGCGGCCACCACGCCAGTAGTCGCAGCCAGCAGCGCGCCCACCAAAATCACCGCAATGGCCAAGCCGCCGCGCAGTGGGCCAAACACTTGGCCCACAGTCTCGAGCAAATCTTCAGCCATGCCCGAGCGTTCCAAAATAATCCCCATGAAGGTGAAAAATGGAATCGCTAGCAGCGTATCGTTTTGCATGATGCCGAAAATGCGCGAGGGCAGGGCTTGGAACAAGGTGGCGGGGAACAAGCCCGCCTCCATGCCCACAAAACCAAAGGCCAAGCCTACAGCTGCCAAGCCAAAGGCCACAGGAAAACCAGTCAGCAGGACGATGAATAGCCCTGCAAACATAAGAGGCACAAAATGTTGTGCGAGGAAAGATGCTTCTTGCATGATGTGAATCTCTCTGTGTTGTTATGCTTTGTTCGCAGATACTTTTTCAACCGCGAGGCGCTCAGCCAATTCGGCTTCCAAGCGCTCGGCAGCAATTTGGTCGTCTGATTTGGCTGCATCGCCACCAATCGGGTCAGGAATAACACCGCGCAAAAATGCGATGCGCTTGATCAGCTCAGAGACACCTTGCAGCATCAAAAGTGCAAAGCCAACAGGCACGAGCAAATACACGGGCCAGCGAATCAGGCCCCCCGCGTTTTGACTCATCTCGCCATTGTTAAAAGCGCCCATGAAGAAAGGCCAGCTCAAAGTAATGAGTAAAAAGCACAGCGGGAACAGCACCAGCAAAATGCCTCCCACATCCACCCAGTTGCGTGTGCGATCCGTGAGGCGGCTGGAGATGAAGTCAATACGGACATGCGAATTTTTCAAAAAGCCATAGCCCGCACCGAGCATGAACACTGCGGCAAATAAATACCACTGAATTTCCAGCAAACCATTGGAGCTGACATCAAAGGCTTTGCGCACGATGGCGTTGCCCGAGCTGATCAATGTGGTGGCCAAAATCAGCCACATAGTGAGTTTGCCGATCAGCGTGTTGAGCCGATCAATGAGCCCTGAGAGGGACAAGAGGCCTGTCATGGTGGAGTTCTCCTAAAGTTGAAATTAGCTGGGCGCGCACTAAGAGCCCATGTTGCTGTGTATTGTCACTGCTCCGTGCCTCCAAGCTCTGGCAAAAGCCTGACGAAATGATCACGGGTATTCCCTAGGGGCGTATCCAATCTGGGCTCTCGTTGGTCGGGCACTGGGAGTTTTTCATGGGAGATTTGATGAGGAGTTTGTCTAAGAATTGTCTGAGGTCTTGCATAATCAGACATCGCTGTTTTCCCGCCCCGAGCTTCTCTTCGTTTGAAAATGCATCCCAACCGTGCCTGCGTTTGCCGCTCAGTCTGTCAACTCGATTGACTCCCCCCACATTCGCCAAGCGGGGCCAGATGTGCTCTCTTTGGCTTTGATGGATGCCCGCAACCGCACCCTGCATTTGATGGCCGAGTTTGAGCGACTCGTGCCTGATCTTCGCTTTGCAAAAGATTTGTCTGTGCCGCGCATGAGCGAGGTGTTGCCGCCTGTGTGGTTGCTGGGGCATGTGGGCTGGTTTCAAGAGGTTTGGCTGGGGCGCAATACGCAGCGCTTCCAAGGCATGCAGTGCCCCGCGCAGCCGATGCTGCTTGCATCGATTGACCCGCGTGCCGATGAATGCTTCGACCCACGGCTGGTGCCCCGCGCTGAGCGCTGGACTCTGCAATATCCAGACCTAGCCACCATCAAGAGCTATCTGCTAGAAACGCTGGAGAGCACGCTGGAGCTGCTCGAAAAAGCCCCTGCTACCGATGACGGCCTGTATTTCTTTCGGCTTGCACTGGCGCGGGAAGATCAAATGGGCGAGCAATTCATCGTCATGGCGCAAGCCTTGGGTTTAAAGCTCCCTGCGCAGCCGCCTGTGGCGCGAGCCGCGCGCGAGCCCATCCTCGTGCCCGCCTGTACTTGGGGCTTGGGTGCGCAAGCTACAGGCTTTGCTTTTGACAATGAATGGCCGCAGCACGAAGTGAAAGTGCCCGAATTTGAAATCGATGCGCAGCCGGTCAGCTGGGCGCAGTTCACAGAGTTTGTGAGCGATGGTGGTTACGACAACTCCGCTTTTTGGAGCACTGAAGGCAAGCAATGGCAGGCGGAAGTGTCGGCTGGCCAAGGTAAAGAATTTGGCCGGCGCGCGCCGCGTTATGTGGAGCAAATTGGCAGCGCATCTGGCGCAGTGCTGGCGCTGCGTTTTGGGCAGATGCAGCGCATGGCTGGCAGCGCCAGCGCGGTGCATTTGTCGTGGCATGAAGCCAGCGCCTACGCGCGCTGGGCGGGGCGGCGCTTGCCCACCGAAGTGGAATGGGAAATCGCGGCTAGCCGTCTTGAGAACCAAGGCTTTGCTTGGGGCGATGTGTGGGAATGGACGAGCAACACCTTCCGCCCCTATGCCGGCTTTACGCCTTCACCTTGGGCGCAGGGCAGCATCGTGCATTTTGAGCACTGCAAAACCTTGCGCGGCGCGAGCTGGGCCACGCGCGAGCGCATGAAAATACCCACATTTCGCGGATTTGCACGGCCCGGGCGCGATGGCGGGTTTGTGGGCTTTCGCACCTGCTCTGCATGAGTTTTTGAGGCGTTTTAGGCAGGTAGCCGGCATAGAATATGCGCGGAGTGCTATTGATTTGATAGTGACTGAGATCAAGGGCCGCTTGACTCGATCGAGCGCTGAAAAATCCCCGTCTTGCTTGATTACACTCAAGCCATGTCCTACGTCGTTACCACCCCCGAACAACAGATCGATCACGCCCTGCAA
>JAYVJQ010000418.1:0-5600 GCA_043769055.1 Allobrachymonas sp. | reverse complement strand
CTGCTCTCCAAGCTCTTGCCGCAAATCAGCGAAGAATTCGGCCTCTCACCCACACAGATTGCCCAACTCACACCCAAGCAACGCGAGCGCGTGCAAATCGCCATCAGTTTGATTGGCGGCACGCTGGTGGGCAAATTCCTCACCAAAGAATTGATCGTGGTAGCTGCCAAAGCCATCGGCATGCGACTGACGGCAGCGCAAGCCGCCAAGTTTGTACCCATTGCAGGCACCTTGCTCTCCGCAGGCCTGAACTACACCGCCGTGCGCTGGCTCGGCGAGCAGCACATCAAAGATTGTTTGCACGTCGTGCAGCAGGCGCAACTCATTTTGCCAGCCCCCACAAAAACAGCTTGACCAGAACAGTTTGATTCAAGCAGACAAAAAAATGCCTTGTGTCTCTGAACACAAGGCATTTTTTGTTTTCGGTGTGTGGTGGGCGATACATGGATCGAACATGTGACCCCTGCAGTGTGAATGCAGTGCTCTACCGCTGAGCTAATCGCCCGAAGCCTTATATTATACGATGATTTCCCAAGGTATTTTTCAAAGCGCCGGGTCGCGCCACCCACGACTACAGCGCGGGATCTCTCATCTCCCAGCGGATTTTGTCAATCTCAGCGAGCAATTCTTTGGATAGCGCTGGCGTATTCCAAGCATCCAAGCATTCATCGAGCTGGGCAACTGAAGTCACGCCAATGATGGTGCTGGCCACGCGCCAATTTTGGTAGCAAAAGGCCAGCGCGAGTTGCGTGGGCGTGAGGCCATGCTGCTTGGCCAGCGCGTTGTAGCGGCGTGCAGCATGCAGATGCTCCGGGCGACCCCAGCGCTGCTGCTGAAAGCGCTCAAACAGGGCCATACGGCCTGCTTTGGCCTCGGCTGAAGCCTTGGGGTCTGCAAAGCCGGCGAGATCGTCATACTTACCGCTCAGCACGCCAAAGCCCAGTGGCGAATAGGCCAACAGGCTCACATTCGTGCGGTACATCACTTCGTCCAAACCGTTGTCCACGATGCGGTTGGTCAGGCAATACGGGTTTTGCACGCTCACGATGCGCTCGAGGCCATGCTGCTCAGCCAAGCGCACAAATTCCATCACACCATAAGGCGATTCATTGGACAGGCCAATCGTGCGCACCTTGCCTTGCTTGACGAGTTTTGACAGCGCCTCCAACTGCCCATGAATCGGCGTGCTGCTGGCGCGCTCCTGATCAAGCTCAGGCACAAAATACGGAATGCCAAATGCGGGCACATGGCGCACCGGCCAGTGAATTTGATACAGGTCAATCACATCGGTTTGCAAGCGGCGCAAGCTGCCCTCGCAAGCCTCGGCAATCGCAGCGGGCGACACATCCAAGCTACCGCCGCGCACCCAATCCATGCCGCGCGCCGGGCCCGCCACTTTGGTGGCCAGTGTCCATTGCTGGCGCACGCTAGGATTGGCTTTGAAATAGTTGCCAATGATGGTCTCGGTCTGCGAGTAGGTTTCTGCCGTAGGCGGCACGGGATACATCTCCGCAGTGTCCATAAAATCCACGCCACGCTCCAAGCTGCGGGCGAGAATCGCCTGTGAATCTTTTTCGCTCACCTGCTCGCCAAAGGTCATGGTGCCCAGGCAAATCGGGTGAATCTTCAGGCCAGATTGGCCCAGCGTGCGTTTTTCAGGGGAGATTTTTTTCATCACTCAAGCATACGCTGATGTTGGCATCAAGCCAGCGCGCGGCCAATCAAGATTTTCTGCACATCGCTTGTGCCTTCGTAAATTTGGCAGACGCGCACATCGCGATAAATGCGCTCTACGGGGAAGTCGCTCACGTAGCCGTAGCCGCCGTGGATTTGGATGGCATCGGAGCAAACTTTCTCGGCCATCTCGCTTGCAAACAGCTTGGCCATGGCAGCTTCTTTGAGGCAGGGTTTGCCTGCGTCTTTGAGGCTGGCGGCGTGATGCGTCAGCGCGCGAGCCGCTTCGATTTGCGTGGCCATATCAGCGAGTTTGAATTGCACAGCTTGGTGCTGAAAAATCGGCTGGCCAAAGCTCTCGCGCTGTTTGCTGTAGGTGAGCGCTGCTTCAAAGGCCGCACGCGCCATGCCCAGCGATTGCGCGGCGATGCCGATGCGCCCGCCTTCTAAGCCACTGAGCGCAATCTTCAAACCTTGGCCTTCTTCGCCCAGCAAATTCTCTGCGGGCACGCAGCAGTTTTCAAAGCAGATTTGCGCGGTGTCGCTGGCATGTTGGCCGAGCTTTTCTTCAATGCGAGCCACCTCGTAGCCCGGTGTTTTCGTTTCAACTAGGAAGGCGCTGATGCCTTTTTTACCAGCGGTTTTGTCAGTGACGGCCATGACAATGGCTACATCGCCATTCTTGCCGCTGGTGATGAATTGCTTGACACCATTGATGAAGTAATGGTCGCCATCCTTGGTAGCAGTCGTCTTGAGGCCATCGGCCTGCGAGCCCACATGCGGCTCCGTCAAGCAAAACGCGCCGAGCATCTCGCCGCGCGCCAGCGGCTTCAAATATTTTTGCTTCTGAGCTTCATTGCCCCAAGCCATGAGGATGGAGCACACCGGACAATTGTTCACGCTTACCACGGTGGAGGTTGCGCCATCACCGGCTGCAATCTCTTCCAAAATCAAGGCCAAGCTCAAATAATCCATGCCCGCGCCGCCGTACTGCTCAGGCACCGCCACACCGTAGCAGCCCAAATCGGCCAAGCCTTTCAATTGCTCGCACGGGAAGTGATGAGTTTTGTCCCACTCTGCTGCTTTTGGTGCAATCTCAGTTTGCACATAAGCGCGCACCGCATCTTGCACGGCGATATGGTCTTCGGAGAGGATCATGGTTTACCAGCCTTTGAAATGCTCGCCATCAGGATGCCAAAACACATTTGCATTCTGAGGCTTGGCTTGCGCAATCGTCTGGCGCATCTGCTGCACAGAAATTTCTACGGTGAGCGGCGCGCCAGCGCCACCCATATCCGTTTGCACCCAGCCGGGGCTGAGTGCCATGAAGTGAGCCTTTTGATAATCAAAGCGCGCCGATTGAACCGCCATATTCAGCGCTGCTTTGCTCACGCGATAAGTCCACGAGGAGCTGGACGGCACTTCGGTGATACAACCCATCTCACTGGAGATAAAGGCAAACTTCCCGCTCGCCTCTTCAACCAGCGGTGCAACCTGCGGAATCACTTGCATCGCGCCGAGCACATTGGCGTGCATCACAGCATCAAATGTTTCTTGCGTGGGCGGCGTGAGCGCACCTGCATGCGCATACTGGCGTACAAACTCCAAGCCAATGCCGCGCGATGCGCCGATGATGAGGATATTCATAACGGAAATTACTGAGCATCAAAGCCAAGATAAATCACGACCAATCACAAGTTCAGTCATAGGTGCGTGATGTGTATTTTTCATCGGAATAAGCTTACTTGTCAGCGCGTTCTGGCGGATCAAATCATGTACCTCAGCAGCATCGTCGTAAGTCATCAAAAAATCACCTGCCAAATTGGAGCAAGCGTCGAATAAGTTGGTGTGATTCAAATCGAAGTAGGCATACAAGCGTTTACCTGCACTTTTACCGCCAGCGGTATAGGGTGGATCGACAAAATAAACGGCCTGCGCATCATCTTTGTAATTCGCTAAAACCGGCATGCAATCTCTGCACTCAACAGTCAAGCGATGTCGAACTTGGTGCAACGCAGTGAATCGCTTTGCTAGTGTTTCAGGATACCAACGAGAAGCCAGTCCTTTGCCAGCTTCCCCGGCTTTGATCAAACCAGAACCGGGAGCCAAGATACCGCCATGAAAAGTTCTATTTTTAAGTATCGTTTTGAACGCACGCCCTAAAGTTGAGGTGGCTTCTTTGTTCAACTCAGTCTTCACATTTTCATAAGTCAAATCGAATGCAAGAATGCAATCTGCCAACAACAGTGCATCACCAGATTCAATCACTTGCCAAACGGCAGCCACGTCAGGGTCTAGCTCCACGATCAACGCATGGTCTACCCAGTTTTCGCACACCGCAGTCAAAGCAATCGTTGCGCCGCCTGCAAAAGGTTCAATTAATAATTTCGGCTTGCTACTAAGGCTTTGCATCCAGCGCCGAAAAACGGGAACAAACCAAGTTTTACCGCCCGGGTAGCGGAAAGGGCTTCGCTGCGGTACAGAGGCCACATTCACAGTCTGTAGCGACTGTGGTGCATCTTTAGCAGTGATTTCAAAAAAATCTTGCTGCATATCAAAACGGTGAATCTAAGCTGCGGGTGATAGGGGCAGACTCGAGTTGCTCGTCAAGCTTGCTTTGTAAAAGACGAGTGAATTTTTCAACTGGCCCGGCTTGCGTCGTGGTGATTTGTCGCAGTGCCTCATCAAACAGCGTAAATACCTCGTCCACTTTCGTCAACTCATAGCGTCCACTTGCTGGGTTGAGTATCAAATCGTAGATTAACCAAACGATATCTGCCTTTGCAGCACTTACCCTCTTCAAAGCTGGTAGTGTTTTGAAGAATGCACTATTTAGCGCAACCGCTGATTTTTTACCCCAAGATTTGAAGATGTCTCCTTTAAAGAGCAACTGAGGTGCTAATCTTTTGCGAGAGGAGGATAGGTAATCTGGGCGTGGGAAATTTGCCTCTTTTGACCAATCCATACCCGCATGCAGCAGAGGATTTTTCATGTAATGTTCAAACGGATCACGAACATTACCCGAGATATAAACAGCTTGGATCTCTAACGCACCGAAGTCAATCACACGGTCTTTATCGTCGTAGGCAGCCAATACAACATCAATATTTCCAGCGGATTTTCCGTTGGTATCATTCAGTCTGATTTCTGTCAAAGAACTCCAAGCAACATCATTTCCAAAGAAAAAACTCGCTGCATCAGATGTGATCTGCCAGTTCTCCCTGAATCGGATAGGACAAGTAATGACCAGCGCATTATCGTGATAGACGCTGCAAACACCTAGTGGATTCTTAGCCTTATCTTTGGTGCAGTTTGGAACTTTATTATTGAATGGACAGAGTCTATTTTTGCGTGCAGCAATAGCTCTGACGCTTTGATCGACTAAGGAAAAACCAAATACTTCGGCAAGAGGTTGTTGTTTACTCATGTACTGATTAAACCATCTCTAAACAAACTGCCGTCCCCTCACCACCACCAATACACAACGTCGCCACACCTTTTTTCAGTCCACGTGCTTTGAGTGCGTGAATCAAAGTCACCATGATGCGCGCGCCTGATGCGCCGATGGGGTGGCCGAGGGCGCAGGCACCGCCGTTGACATTAACGATGTCGTGCGACACATTCAGCTCGGCCATCAGCGCCATGGGCACAACGGCGAAGGCTTCGTTGACTTCCCACAAATCCACATCTTTCACCGCCCAACCTGCTTTAGCCAGCGCCTTTTGCGTCGCACCCACGGGGGCGGTGGTGAACCAGTTGGGCTCTTGGGCATGCATGGCGTGGCTCACGATTTTGGCCAAAGGTTTGCAGCCTAATTTTTCTGCAGTGCTCGCGCGCATCATCACCATCGCCGCTGCGCCATCGTTAATCGACGATGAAGAGGCTGCGGTGATCGTGCCGTCTTTTTTGAAGGCAGGTTTGAGTGT
>JAYVJQ010000417.1:0-11455 GCA_043769055.1 Allobrachymonas sp. | reverse complement strand
CATGGGTGTGGGCAGCAAAGTGCAAAGCTCCCTCATGGCCATCTCGCCCATCCGCAAACTCACCCTAGCCGCCCTGCCCCTGCTCCCCAAACGCTTCCTACCCCAACCCGGCCAAGGCCCAACAGTGGCCAACATGGATCGCGGCTTCTTCAAAATCGAACTCATCGGCACTTCAAGCTCTGGCAAAAAACTGCGCGGCGTGATCAGCGATCAACTCGATGCCGGCAACCGCGCCACCGTCAAAATGATGTGCGAATCGGCCTTGGCTCTGGCTTTGGACGAGAAGAAATTGCCCAAGGCGGCTGGCGTGATCACGCCGAGTGTGGCTCTTGGGGATGTGTTGGAGCAGCGTTTGCTCTCTGCTGGGATGCGCGTTGAGGTATCTGAATACTCATAATTTGATAGCACTTTGCGCATATTCTATGCCGGTTACATGCCATTTTTACTTCAAATTTTGGTGTATTTCAAGTCAAACACCCTCTCCCGCATGCGGGAGAGGATTGGGGTAAGGGTTTCCAGCTTTTGTGATACTCCTGCTGCGAAGATTTCAGACGCAACCCGCTCACGTTGGCGATGGACGAACACGCTCAGGCTACAGAAAAGTTTTTCCCTCCGAGTTACCACCATATCTAGAGTGATGACCTTGATTGGCCGCGCTCCATCTACAAAAACTTTTCCGCATCCTGCTCGTATTCATCCACCACCTTGCGCGTTGTTTGGTGTTCTGAGTTTTAATCTTACAGCCGACCTGCGGGCAGGCCCGGCCGCAAAGCGGTCATTCCGGCCTAGACGTCGGTGTCCAGCGCACAGTTAGACGAGGAAACCCTGATGCCGGGCATATCCGACTGCATGTAAAGCAGAATACATTGACCATCAATCATTTTAATTTACTGGACTAAGTTATTGCAACGCTCGATGCGCTCATGTGACCATCCAGCAGAGGGAGCGAACAATTTTGTCTCGAAGATTCGACGATCGCGAACCTCGACAAGGGTCTCCAGTTGCCGGCAAAATGCGTCCGTCCCAGTCCCACTGCATTCGATACAAACTCGTTTCTCAGTCCTACGGGTCAGGGACTTATCCGCCTTAGGCAATTCAGAGAGAATCTTCACGATCGCTAACTCTTCGAGATGTCCAGACACCACTGCTTCGTGTGCCCAATGGTCTAGCGGGTCGTACTCAGTCGCTTCGATCTTGGCGCCAATCGTCAGCAGCAATTTAAATGCATCAGGATCCCGACAATTTAGTAACGCGCCAGTTCCTCTGCGTGTCAAACGGTTCACGTCAGCGCCTTTGCTCACGAGCAACTTATATGCGGCAAGCTTCCGAGAAATCTCAATCTGACCGCCATAGGGCTTGATGCAACGAAAAAATAAGGATGTTGGATAGTTGCCGTTGGGTGAGTCTTCAATTGCTTCAGGATCTGCGCCCAAAGCTAGAAGGAACTCAACTACTGGCAGATTCCCGCCACCAGCTGCATAGTCAAGCATGCGGGCACCTCCACTGTTACATGTTGGTATGTTAATCATCTCACGCACTGCCATATCGACTTCGAGCTTAGTCGCGGTTGCAGGAGTTGACTTCCTAAAGACGAGTCTGCGCCACAGTGGGATGCGTTCGGAAGCACGAAGCTTCAATGATCGTTGGGCCATCTCCTCGATAGCAGTACGCAGCTCTTCCGGCGTTCCAAATCCGGCTATTTTCTGCAGATCCCTAGATGACACTAGACTCCCGGCGCAGGTGTTGCCGCCGCTGTCACCTATGGCAAAAATACTCCCAGAGTACGCCAGCATTGAGATTGCGAGCAAGAACGCAAGCGTGATTCGTTCGATCGATGAAATGCTATGCATTGCGTGCCGGATGGACAACACCGCTGCCAGCTTCTGAGATGAGATTCCCTTGCTACCGTATATGACCCGCATCTTGCGGGGTAGGAAGATAGATGTGAAATGCATGTCGTCTAACGAATGAAAGGGACTTCCCGTCCCAAGCGAGTCACAACTTTTGAGGGTTGCGGAGTGCGGCAACAAAATGCCAAGATGGAGAGGCAAATCTTTTCATCAACTCACTCGCTTCATAGGAAGGGGAAATCATGGCAATCGTAACCGTTGGAATTAATTTTGCCAAAAAAATATTTCTCATAGCGCCAGCCAAGCCGCAAGGTGCGGTGGGCGTGATAGGAATTGGCGGTGCGGCCATTCGCGCTCGCTTGTGAGGCGGCATGCAAACAAGGGTGTTGACGCAAACCATCTCAACGAACCAACCAAGCCTCTGCGCGAGGTGCTAGCCGACAATTCCTATCGCGACCACCGTGCCAATGCACAAAAGTTGGAGCGAAAAAAAGCACACAAAAACTATAAATTCAATAGCACCCCACGCACATTCTATGCCGGCTACCTGCCCAAAAAGCTTAAAAACTAGCTCCCAGCCACCTTCATACGATTCACAAGGATAGACCCCGTGCGCTTACCGCCGAAGGTATACGCATCCGAGCCAATCGCCTCGATGCCTTGCAGCATGTCTTTCAAGTTGCCAGCAATCGTGATCTCTTGGACGGGGTAGGCGATGCGGCCTTTTTCTACCCAGAAGCCTGTGGCGCCGCGTGAATAGTCGCCGGTCACGTAGTTCACGCCTTGGCCCATGAGCTCGATGACGAAGAGGCCGGTGCCGAGTTTTTGCAGCATGGCATCGAGATCGTCTTGGCTGCGCGTGAGCTTGGAGGTCAGCGTGAGGTTGTGCGAGCCGCCAGCATTGCCAGTGGTGCGCATGCCCAGCTTGCGGGCTGAGTAGGTGGAGAGAAAATAGCCTTCTACCTTGCCATCGCGCACCACTTGGCGGGCCTGCGTTTTCACGCCTTCTTCATCGAACGGGGCGCTGGCTTTGCCGCCGATCACATGCGGGTCTTCGGTGATTTGAATGTGCTTGGGGAAGACGCGCTTGCCCAATGAATCGAGTAAAAACGTGCTCTTGCGATAGAGCGCGCCGCCGCTGACGGCTTGCACGAATCCACCCAATAAACCCGCAGCCAGCGGCGATTCAAACAGCACGGGGCATTCGGTGGTGGCGATTTTGCGGGCGTTCAGGCGCGAGAGCGAGCGAGAGGCGGCGTAGCGTCCTATTTGCTCAGGATTGGCCATGTCTTGCGCGTTGCGCTCTGAGCTGTACCAATAATCGCGCTGCATGCTGTTCCCTTTGCCGGCAATGGGCGCGACGCTCATGGAGTGGCGGCTTGATGCATAGCCGCCTCTGAAACCGCTCTGCCCACCGCGCAGATGGCCTGCGAAGAAATGGCTTTGCTGGGCTGAGACGCCTGCGCCTTCGCTGTTGGTAATTTTTTTACTGGTTTTGAGCGCAGCATCTTCGCAGCGCAGGGCGAGTTGCAATGCTTCTTCGCTATTGATCTGCCAGGGGTGGAACAAATCAAGCTCGGGGTGATGAATCGCCACGTCTTCTTGATCGGGCAGGCCAGCGACTGGATCTTCTGCGGTGAAGCGGGCGATGTCGAATGCCGCTTGCACAGTTTGCTTGATTGCGGCCTCCGAAAAATCGGAGGTGCTGGCATTGCCACGGCGCTTGCCTACATAGACTGTGACGCCAAGAGATTTATCGCGGTTGCGCTCGACGTTTTCTAACTGGCCTAGGCGGGCTGAGACGGACAGGCCCGTGCCTTCGGAGGCTTCGGCGGCAGCATCAGTTGCGCCGATTTTTTTGGCGTGTGCCAGCGCTGTGTCAACGAGGTTTTCAAAAGTGGCGCGGGAGTAGGAAAAGCCTGTGAGTGGCTTGGAGTGAGCGGAGGAATTCATGCGCAGATGATAGCGGGTTAAGCGAGGAGTTTTTTGATGGGTGCTGGAAGCCCGACTGAGGCTATGTCTTGAATCCAATCGCCTGCGATTTTTCGCGGCTCACCATGCAACTCCATCACATGCAAATGCAAATCTTTGTGGGTGAGCACATGCACAAAGGGCGTGTGGGCAATGAGCTTGCTTTGCTGCGTGGGGCTAAGCGCGGCCACTAGCTCATCTTCAGAGTCGAACAGTGGCAGGCAATACAAGCCCGCCCACACACCCGGAGTGGGCCGCTGCTGCAAGAGCACCGCGCCATCTTTCCTGCGAGCAAGGAGCAGCCATAGCGATTGGCTGGTGCGTTTGAGTTTTTTGATCTTCAGAGGCAGCTCATGCGCCCTGCCCTGCGCTTTGGCTTGGCAAATGCTTTGCATGGGGCAAATCAAGCAAGTGGGTTGGCGCGGCATGCACACGGTTGCGCCCAAATCCATGATGGCTTGGGTGTAGCGCGGCATTTGCTCGTCCAAGTTTTTCGTAGGCAGTAAATCAGTGGCCATTTGCCAGAGCAGTTTGTCGTTTTTAGCCACCGCAATATCGTGCTCAAAGGCATACACGCGCGCGAGCACGCGCTTGACGTTGCCATCCAGAATCGCCACACGCTCGGCAAAGCAAAAAGAGGCAATGGCAGCCGCTGTCGAGCGGCCAATGCCGGGCAAGGTTTGCAGTTGCTCTGCACTGCATGGGAATTCACCACCATGAAGAGCAACCACAGCCTTGGCGCAGGCATGCAGGTTGCGCGCACGGGTGTAGTAGCCCAGCCCAGCCCACAGCGCCATCACCTCATCGTGGCTGGCCGCGGCCAAATCAGCCACCGTGGGGCAGCGCGCGAGGAATTTGGCGTAATAGGCCTTGACGGTGGCTACCTGCGTTTGCTGCAGCATGATTTCGCTGAGCCAGACGCGATACGGATCGCGGGTGTTTTGCCAAGGCAGGCCACTTCGGCCATGTAGGGCCTGCCAATCGAGCAGGCGCTGGGCGAACGACACAGAGATCACCTGCACAGCCGAACGGTGCGAGCCGCGATCAGGCCAGAGCAGCGTTTTGAGTGGCGGGGAATTGCACCCGATCTGCTTGCGCCATCGATTGCACCTCGGATGGAGAATTGACCAACAGCGTTGCCAGTTGCGCTAGTTTGTGATCCAACTCTAAGGATTTACCGTCCTGCGCATCGAGTTCATGAATGCGATCATCCAGAGTGACGGCCGCATTTTGAATTCGCTCAATCGCTTCCAAACGCTTGGCGAAATTTTTGCGACGCTCTCGCAGTTGCGCATCGAGCTGAGATGCAGCAGATTTATTCCACAGCTCTACTTCGCCCAAGGCTGATTCAAACACCACACGCAGCCTTGTGGCCAGCGCACGCACGAGGCGATCTGCAAACTCAGGCTGCGCCAAGCGGAAGGCATTGCCCAAACCCAAGTACTGCGCATGACTGCGCTCCACGGCATCCAAATCGTTTTGATAGCGGGCTAGCTCCGGCTCGCGCGGCGTTTGCAGTGAGAAGCCAAACTCTGCATTGAGCTGCCGAAAACTCGTGGCCAGCATGTTGTGAATTTCACCATTGAGCTGCTTGGTGTGCGTAAAGATATCCCGCAATCGGCCAAAAGTTTCACTGTAAGCCTTGCGTGCGCCCAGCTTAATGCCAGGCTGACGCAACGACTCATTGAGCTGGCGCAATTCAGCGCGCAAAGTGGAAGTGCCCAAGGCGGTAAATACCTCGCGCAGCAGTTTCAAATGCACGGAGCGCACCGCATGAATGCGCTGGCCACTGGCATCAAACTCCGCTTGCTCGGCCTCGATACGGCCACGCATATGCTTGATGACATTGGCATTTTTGCCGCGCAGGCCGCGCAGCTCGATCATTTGCTCAGACAAATCGCGGCGGCGGATACCAATTACACGCGAGACTTCTTGCCGCAAATCACCAATACTGCCAGCGACCGCAGCCTGCAAAATCTTCTTGCGCTGGCCCATCATGCCCTCAGAGAGCGCTTGCTCCAGCTGTGGCAATTGACTGGCTTTGAGCAAGCCAGCATCGCCTGTAACTTTGGCCACCAAGCCTTTTTGAGCCGACACTGGAATCACCTGCGCCTCGGGCAAGTTCAAAATCTCAGCTGAGGTACGGCGCTGGCGATCTACTGCTTTGCGAATTTGATCGGGTGTGGACAGCGCATCCCACAGCGTGTCGATCTTGTTGAGCACCACCAAACGCGATGAATAATCAGTTTGCTCGGTAATGAGGTGATCTTTCCAGATCGATAAATCGGATTTGGTCACGCCAGTGTCAGCGGCCAAGATAAACACCACGGCATGTGCCTGCGGAATCAAGCTCACCGTGAGCTCGGGCTCCGCGCCAATTGCATTCAAACCGGGCGTATCCAAGATCACGAGGCCCTGCTTGAGCAGCGGATGCGCGATATTGATCAGCGCATGCCGCCAGCGCGGCACTTCGACATTACCTTGTGCATCTTGTCGGGGGTTGTCTTCGGGCACATCGTCATGCCAAAAGCCCAATGAGCGTGCCTCTTCAATCGTGACTTTGATGACTTCGGAGACTTTTTCAAATGCAGTAGCCAACTGCTCAGGATCGTTCACATCCAAATCAATCCGCGTCCATTTCTCGGGAGAATGCCGCCATTCCATCAGCGATTCACTGCGCATCCGGGTTTCAATGGGCAGCAGGCGCAGGCAAGGCGGTACATCGCCATCCCAGCCCAGCTCGGTGGGGCACATGGTGGTGCGACCTGCGCTGGCAGGCATGATGCGGCGACCGTACGTTGCAAAGAAAATTGCGTTGATCAACTCCGATTTGCCGCGCGAGAATTCGGCCACAAAGGCCACCATCACCTTGTCGGAGCGCATTTGCGCCTCGAGCTGCTGCATGCGCTCGGCAATCGAGGCATCCATCAGATCGTGGATGCCCAGCCAATCGGCCATTTGTTTGAGGCGAGCGGCAAACTCCCTGCGCCAAGCGCCGTGCGAGTCAAACTGTTCGACAAAGGAAGCGGTATTGGCGGCTGGAGTCACTTTATTTTTGCTTTAGCTGATGGAATTTGCTATGTTACACCGCTCATGGACATTCACAAAATCAGCAGTAATATCAAACCCACCAGCATACTGGCGAGGCCGTAAAAGCGAATTTGTCCATCTGACATCTTGAGCACTTGCTCGAACACGCCACGCCAGTCCTTGGGCGAGAAAAATGGCAACAGACCTTCGATGATCAACACCAGCGCCAAGGCGGTGAAGAAAACATCCATGACCTGCTCTTGTCAGGCTTTACTTCTTGGCTGGCGCTGCGCTACCGCCCTGCCCGCCATTCCTCATAGTGCGGAAGAAATCATTCGATGGATCGAGCACGATCACATCACTTTTCTTCGAAAAGCTAACTTTATAAGCCTCTAAGCTGCGGTAGAACTGCGCAAACTGCGGATCGCGGCCAAATGACTCGTTGTACAAAGCGGCTGCCTTGGCATCGCCTTCGCCTTTGACTTTTTGTGCATCGCGGTAAGCTTCTGCCACGATCACCTCGCGCTGGCGATCTGCATCAGCACGGATTTTTTCGGCTTCGGCTGCACCCGTGGAGCGCAATTCATTGGCCACTTGGCGGCGCTCAGATTGCATACGCTGGTAGACAGAATCCGTCACAGACCCGGGGAAATCGATGCGCTTGATGCGCACTTCGACAATTTCAATACCGAAGTTTTTTGCATCTTCAATCAAACGCTGCTGCACACCCAGCATCACCTTCTCGCGCTCGGTCGAGAGCAAATCGCGTACCGTGCGTTTGGTGACTTCGCTGTTGAGAGCATCTTGCACCACCGAGGTCAAGCGCCCTTCGGCACTGGCGATGTTGGCACCGCCCGGGTTATTACGGATGAATTGGCGCGCATCAGAAATGCGCCATTTCACCAGCCAATCGACCACCAGATTTTTCTTCTCAGCGGTTTGAATGGAGCCCGTCTCGGGGCTGTCCAAGGTCAAAATGCGGCGATCTAAAAACACCACGTTTTGAAATGGCTGAGGCAGCTTAAAGCGCAGGCCCGGCTCAGTGATCACATCCTTGATCTGGCCGAACGAGTACAGCACGCCGAACTGGCGCTGGTCAACAACAAATAAGGTCGAGGCCAGCACGATCAAAGCCAAGACCAAGCCTGATAAAACGAATCCAATTTTGTTCATATATTTTCTCCCTCAATCAGCGGCTATCGCGCTCGCGGCCCGTGCGGCTACCCGCAGGGGCAGGCGAGGCCGTTGGGCTGGCACCCATAGCAGGCGCTCCTGAACTGCTAGCACTCGGCGCAGTCGTTGTGCCGGGTAGCGCCACAATTTCATTAGAAACACCGCTTTGCTGGATGATTTTGTCAAGCGGCAAATAGAGCAAATTATTGCCAGCGCGCGAATCCACCAAAATCTTGGTCGTGCTGCTGTAGATTTGCTGCATGGTATCGATGTACATCCGATCGCGCATGACCTGCGGGGCTTTGGCGTATTCGGCTTGAATCACGCGAAAGCGCTGTGCATCACCTTCGGCTTGCGCCACCACACGTGCCTTGTAGCCCTCAGCCTCTTCTTTCAAGCGCGAGGCTGTGCCGCGCGCGCCAGGGATCACATTGTTGGCGAAAGCTTGGCCATCATTTTTGGCGCGGTCGCGGTCTTGGCCCGCTTTCAAGGCATCGTCAAACGCTGCTTGCACGGCCTCAGGCGGTTGCACATTGGTGATATTGACGTTTTGCACATCAATGCCGGTTTTGTAGCGATCTAGCTGCGCTTGCACGCTCTTGGCCACATCGCGCTGAATGGATTCACGGTCTTTGTTGAGCACGGTATCCATACCGCTTTTACCCACGACCTCACGAATCGCTGATTCTGCGGCTTTGACCACGGCCTCATCGGGTGAGCGGTTTTGGAATAGATAATCTGCGGCGCTCTTTAAGCGGTATTGAATGGTAAATCGCACATCGACGATGTTTTCATCTTGCGTGAGCATTGACCAATCTTTCAGGCCCGAATTGCCCACAGCTGAATTACGGCCAATTTCCACCGAGCGCAATTGTGTGAGCGCTACGGTTTCGTGCCGCTCAAAGGGATAGGGCGCGCGCCAGTTAAAGCCAGCATCGACCGTGCGGTTCAAAGCGCCAAAGCGCGTGATCACGGCTTGCTGTCCCTCTTGGACGATGAAAAAGCCCGTGCCCAGCCAAATCAGCAGAGCAATCACGCCGATCAAGCCTGCGCCGATGCCGGCGGATTTCATATCGGGCATGCCGGGGCCATTTCCACCGTTGCCGCCGTTGCCACCGCCGTTGTTACCCCCTTGGTTGTTATAACGATTCCAATCGGGCTGATTGCCCTTGGGAGCTTGCTTGCCGCCAAATAGGCCACCGAGCTTGCGGTTGAAATCGCGCCACAGCTCATCTAAATCGGGTGGGCCTTGGTTGGGGCCACCCGCATTACCACCGCCCTGCCCCGGCGCTGGGCTGGGTGAAGGAGTCGGGGTTGGTGCAGGAGAGGAGCTTGGCTCTGGCGCGGGAGCAGGTGCATTGCCTCCCTCGGCAGGTGGCGGCGCAGCGCCATCGCTGCGGCCCCAGCGGCCATCGTTGAGGTTAAACATGCGAGAGAACATGCGGGAAGCGATTGAGGGCATAGGCAACATATGGGACTGAATTTTAGTGTGTCAAGACGGCTTGGAGCGTTCGGCCAAAATTGACCGCAAAATTTCCATGCCTTCCCCGCTTTGCGCGCTGACAAAGACGCGCTGCAGGCTGTGGCCATCGACCTCGTAATAATCTGAAATCGCCTGTGGGCGGCGCTCTACAGCTATCGCGTCGAGTTTGTTAAAAATCAAAAGCTGAGGAATATCTTGCGCGCCAATCTCAGCCAAAACGCGCTGTACTTCGCCAATTTGCTCAGTGAAATTGGGATTGGCGGCATCCACCACATGCATGAGCAGCTGGGCATGAGCGGCTTCTTGCAAAGTAGCCTCAAACGCATCAATCAAACCATGCGGCAAATCGCGGATAAAGCCCACGGTATCTGACAGACTCACTGATTGCTGTGCATCGCCCAAATAGACACTGCGCGTGGTGGGGTCGAGCGTGGCAAAGAGTTGATCGGCAGCATACACGCGGGCCTTGGTGAGCTTATTGAACAGCGTGGACTTGCCTGCGTTGGTATAGCCAACGAGCGCAATACCAAAATGCATCGCATTGGCGCGCTGCTTGCGCTGCGTGTTGCGCTGCTTTTTGACGGTTTCGAGTCGCGCTTTAGTGCGCTTAATCGTTTCGCCGATCATGCGCTTGTCCAGCTCCATCTGCTTCTCACCCGGGCCGCCACGCCCGCCAATGCCGCCCCGCTGACGCTCCAAGTGGCTCCAACGGCGCACAAGGCGGGTAGACAGGTATTGCAGCTTGGCCAGCTCCACTTGCAGCTTGCCCTCATGCGAGCGGGCGCGCTGGGCGAAGATTTCCAAAATAAGCAGGGTGCGGTCGTTGACCGGCAAGCCCATATGCCGCTCTAAATTGCGCTGCTGGGCTGGGCTGATGCTTTGGTCAAACAAAATTTCCGCAGCGCCCTGCTGCTCAGCCAGCAGCTTGATTTCATCGGCTTTGCCTTTGCCCACAAACAGAGCTGCATCAGGTGCTTGGCGCTTGCAGGTGATGCGGGCGACGGGCTGCAAGCCGGCCGTTTCAGCAAGAAGCCCAAGCTCTTCCAGCTCGCCATCGAAATGTGGCGCATGCAAATCAACGCCCACAAGAATCACCTTGTTGGCATTTTTTGCAGGCACGTAGCCGGCGGATTCGTAGGAGTCAGACATGCAATTGCTGACGGATGATGGCACAGGGTCGAAATATTTTTCGGACGCCATGAAAAGCCCTCTCACGAGAAGAAGGCCGGAAGGTGGCGCTCAATCTTTATTGAGGATTGGCAGCAGGCGCAGCGCCGTCATCGTCAGCCGCTTGGAAATTCACAGCGCGGCCGGGCACGATGGTGGAAATGGCATGCTTGTAGACCATTTGCGTGACGGTGTTGCGCAGCAACACGACGTATTGGTCAAACGATTCGATTTGGCCTTGCAGTTTAATGCCGTTGACTAAATAAATCGACACGGGCACATGCTCGCGGCGAAGTTGGTTCAAGAACGGGTCTTGCAAGAGTTGGCCTTTGTTGTTGCTCACGATATTCTCCGTGTTCCAGTAGTTGTTGGAACTGTGACGATAACACAGAGTGTGGTTGATTTGCGAAAGTTCAAGTCCAGTGTTTTAAAAAAACTGTTTTTGATTGACTTGCGCTGAATTCTTTTGTTTTAGCCTTTTTCCGCATATGGATTGTCGCCCGTGCGGAATTCAATGCGCATGGGTGTGCCGACCAGATCGAAGGCTTTGCGAATGCGGCCTTCCAAAAAGCGCTTCCATGCATCGGTGATATGTTCCAGTGCATTGCCGTGGACGATGATGATCGGTGGATTTTGGCCGCCTTGGTGCGCATAGCGGGGCTTGGGGCGCGAGACGCCTGCTCGCTTGGGCGCTTGCTCTTCCACGGCTTGCTGCAAGATGCGCGTGAGCTGGGGCGTGGGCATTTTGCGGAAGCTCGACTGAAACGCATGCGCAATCGAT
>JAYVJQ010000416.1:0-2877 GCA_043769055.1 Allobrachymonas sp. | reverse complement strand
GAAAGTCAACCCCACGCCCAACCCCAGCTTTTTGCGCGTGCAGGCGAATGTGAGCGATGCACAAACGCAATACGGCATTGTGCAAGTCTCCACCGTGGTTGGGCGGTATTGAGAATGAAGCGAATTAAATGTGATCTGACCCCATTGAATTCAAAAGGCTTCACGCTGATTGAAGTTATGGTGGCGCTGGTCGTGATGGCGATCATGGCGGTGCTGACTTGGCAGGGCGTTGATGGCATGGCTAAGGCCAACACACAGTATCGCGTGCGCTCTGATGATGTGGCAGCGATTCAAACGGGCCTGCTCCAGTGGCGCACAGATTTAGATCAAATGATTGATGCCTCGCAGACGGCCCCCGCGCTCTTGGGCGGCGGTGCAACTGGCGGCGCGAGTGCTGCTAAGGCGATTGAATTTGACAGCCGCGTTTTGCGCATCACGCGGCGCTTTTCAGGGGAAGAGATGCGCGTTGTGGCTTGGGGTGCGCGACAAATCCAAACGAATGCTGGCAGCACAAAAATCTTCATGCGCTGGGTCTCGGCACCGATTCGTACGCGCGGGCAATGGCAGGCCGCTTGGGACCAAGCCGGGCGTTGGGGGCAGAATCCGAGCGCTCAAGATACAGCGCTTGAAACGATGGTGCTTGGGATCGATACGTGGCAGATTTTTTACTACCGCAACGATGCATGGAGCAACCCGCAGTCATCTGATGGGGCTGCCGCGCAAAGCAGCACGAATCCCGATGGCGTGCGCTTGATTTTGCAGCTCGCGCCCGGCCAGCAGCCTGGCGGCAAGCTCACGATGGATTGGGTGCAACCCACGCGCGGAGGCGGGAAATCATGACATCTCGCAAAGCTTTAGGAGCAGCACTGTTGACAGCCATGCTCACACTGGCCTTGGTGGCCACACTGGCTGCTGGCGCTGCTTGGCAGCAGTTCAAAGGCGTAGAGATTGAGCGTGCCGAGCGGACGAGAGCGCAGGCTGCTTGGATACTCATCGGTGCGCTTGACTGGGGACGACTGATTTTGCGCGAGGATGCTCGCTCAGGTGGCGCGGATCATTTGGGCGAGCCTTGGGCTGTTGCGCTGCAAGAATCACGGCTTAGTAGTTTTTTGGCGGCAAATGCAACGACCGCTGCTTTGCTGGCCGATCAAGCCAACGATGATGTGTTTCTCTCAGGGCAAATGCAGGATATGCAAGCCAAACTCAATGTGTATAACTTGATCGAAGCGGGGCGCATTTCGCCACCTGCGCTGGCCGCGTTGGCCAAATTGTTTGATCTGCAAGGGCTCGATGCTGCCGAGTTGAACGCTTTTGCCGAGAACTTGCGGCTGGCCTCCGATTTAGGGCCGGATGCGCAAGCGGGTGCGCGCGCATCGCTCCTGCCCCAGCGCGTGGATCAGCTCGGCCTTCTGGGGCTGTCCAGCGCGAGCCTAGAGCGCTTGCGCCCCTTTATCACTTGGCTGCCCAGCCGCACCCCGATCAATGTCAACACGGCCAGCGCCGAGGTGCTGTATGCCAGCGTAAGTAGCTTGGAGCTGGCTGGTGCTCGCAAGCTGGTGCAAGAGCGCAGCAAACAGCACTTTAAGAGCTTGGCCGATGTGGGCGCGTTGTTGCCTGAGCAGGCAGGGCTGTTTAACGAGGGGCAGCACAGCATTGCCAGCCGCTTTTTTGAAGTCACCGGGCGGCTGCGCTTGGCCGATGGCGTGCAAAGCACCGTGGTCACCGAGCGCTCTGTGGTGCAGCGCGATGGACTGGATGTGAAAGTGCTCTGGCGCGAGCGGGGCAGTTTCCCAGTGGTGCAAGGCGGCAAGACGGTGGAGGAAATCACCGGTGCGCTGCGGTAATCAATTGTTAGTGAACCGCTCTATCGAAAAGCGATAATGATTGCAATCAGATAATCTTCATGAGCCAACTTCTCGTTACTCTTATCTCATCGGACAGCACCAGCGATGAGTTCGCCTACGCACTGCTCTCAAATGCCGGCGCGCTCATATCGCATGGCAAGGCAGCGCCTGCTTTGCTGCCGCGTGCTGATACGGCCACGCTGATCGTGCCGGCGCAGATGATGTCTTGGCATCTGGCGGCGTTGCCCAAACTCCCACGTGGCAGCTCCGCACAAAAAACGCAAGCCTTGCTCGCTGGCGTGCTGGAAGAGCAATTGCTCGATGACGCGGCGCAAATGCATTTGGCTGCCTGTCCCTCGCTCTCTAGTGACGGCAAAACTTGGGTTGCTGCCTGCGACAAGGCGAATTTGCGCGATGCTGTTGCCGCTTTGCAAGCCGCGCGTGTGCCCCTCAATCGCATCGTGCCGGAGGTTTTCCCTAGCGACACCGTGAGCTTGCATGCTTGCGGCGCAGCAGATGCGGCATCGCTGATCTATGCCGATGCGCAAGGCGTGTTGTGCTTGCCTTTGTCGCAAGCATCCTTGTTGCCCAGCTTGCCAGCGGGCATGACGATCAGCGCTGAGCCGGCTGTGGCCGCGCAGGCAGAACAAGTTTTTGGCAGCAGGGTCAATGTCTTGCAAGCCGCGCAATGGGCGGTGCTGGTCGCATCGGCGGCTCAGGAGCGCGGTGTGGATTTGGCGCAAGGCGATTTGGCTGTGTCTGGCGGCGGCAGGGCTTGGCAGCGCCTCACAGGCACGTTGCGCGATATGCTGGCAGCGCCGCCATGGAAGCCTGCACGCTGGGGTGTGGCACTCTTGCTGCTGGCCAATGTGATCGGGCTCAATGCTTGGAGTTACAAGCAAAACGGCGCGGTTCAGGCCAAGCGGGCGCAGATGAATCAATTGCTCACGCAAAGTTTCCCCAATGTGAAAGTGGTGGTCGATGCGCCGCTGCAAATGCAGCGCGAGCTTGCTGCGCTCTCTCAAGCGCAGGG
>JAYVJQ010000415.1:0-3203 GCA_043769055.1 Allobrachymonas sp. | reverse complement strand
CCAAGCGTCTCTGGGCAGAAAACCGCAGCTGATGCGCTGATTCAAATGTGCGGCGGCATCAATGTGATGACAGGGTACAACGGCTACCGCGCGATGACTGCCGAGGCCATGGCTAACGCCGCGCCAGACATTATTCTCACCAGCACGATGGGCGTAGAAGCGCAAGGCGGCATCGATAAATTTTGGAGTCGCCCCGAATTGCAACTCACGCCCGCTTTCAAACGCAAAGCCTTGGTGCATATGGAGTCGCTCAAGATGCTCGGCTTTGGCCCGCGCTTGCCTGAGGCGGTGCTCGAACTTCACAAGCAGGTGATGGCCTCATGAAAAAAGCAACCCAACCCGCTACGGCGCAATCCCTTGCAGCCAACGATTCTGCACAGCTCATCAGCTCAGATTTAGAGGCCAACGTAATGGAGCTGGTCGATTGCATGGGCTTTCATATTGAGCAGCATGTGCCGGATTTGATGGCTCGCCTGCGGCTGGATGATGCGCAGGTCACCTTGCAGCAAGAGCACGCGCATGCGCACCACAGCAGCCAGCCCATCGAGACTTCTCGCACGCGCTTGTTCGTCAGCTCAATTTTTGATGTGTATGTGATGTTTGCTCGCAAGCTGCGACACCGGCTCTCTGGCCCGCCTCGCTTGTCGCCCCAAGGGCATTGGGAGTTTTCCGTCAACGACAGCTTTGGCCACAAGCTTTGCTTTACCCAGCCGGCTGCTAACCACGTCTTTACGCTAACGGATGATCCATCCAGCCCGCGTCTCAAAAAGTCGGGTGAAACTTTGTGAGTACGCTCAAACCCGCTTGGAATCGAAGCTCAGTTCATTTGGTGCCGAGTTTGCAGCGCTTTATTTGGCAACCTTGGCATGTGTGGCTGATTGGCAGCATGTTGCTCGCGATCAGTTTGCTGATGGCCGGCTTCAGTGGCGCCTACACGATTTCTTGGGGCGACTTACTGGGCGCTGCGAGCTCGGCGAATGGCTCAGAGGCAGGCTCGGCCAGTCAACTGGTGTTTTTCAATATTCGTCTGCCACGCTTGCTGTTGGGAGTGGCCGCTGGCGCGGGCTTGGGTATTGCTGGGGCTTTGATGCAAGGTTTGTTTCGTAATCCGCTCGCCGATCCTGGGCTGATTGGCGTGAGCAGTGGTGCGGCGCTGGCCGCTGGCATCACGATTGTGTTGGCCGCGAGCTTCATGCCTGATCTGCCGCGCAAGCTGGGTAGCTGGACGCTTGTGGTGATGGCTTTTGCGGGTGGGCTGGCTGTGACTTCGTTGATCTACGCGCTGGCGCAGAACAGTACCACGGGAGTGGGAACCAGTATGGCGCTCATGCTGCTCGCGGGCGTGGCGGTGAACGCGCTGGCTGGCGCTGGCCTTGGTTTTTTGAGTTTCTTGGCCACCGATGAACAACTGCGCAGCTTGCAATTTTGGTTGCTGGGAAGCTTGGGCGGCGCGAGATGGAGTGCGGTGATTTTGGTGAGTTGTACCGTGGCTGTTTCGTGCATCGCCGCCCTGCACTTGGCCAAGCCGCTCAATGCGCTGGCTCTGGGCGAGGTGCAAGCGAGCATGCTGGGTGTGGAGGTGGAGCGGCTCAAGCGCATCAGCATCGTGTTCACGGCTTTGGCGGTGGGCAGCGTGACTGCCACCACCGGCATCATCGGCTTCATTGGCTTGGTCGCGCCACATGCCATGCGCCTGATAGTGGGCTCGGATCATCGCTTGGTTTTGCCCGGCTCGGCGCTCTTGGGCGCAAGTTTGGTGCTGCTGGCAGATGCCGTGGCGCGAACGATTGCCAAGCCTGCTGAATTGCCGCTGGGCGTGCTTACGGCCTTTGTCGGCGTGCCTTTCTTTTTACTGCTGCTCAGAGCGCAGCGTAGCCGGATTGCGCTGTGATGGCTGATGTTGTTCATTCGATAGAAGCACGCGGCCTCGGCATGCGTGTGGGCAGCCAAGCGATTGTTGCGCCACTGGATATGACGTGGCATGCAGGCAAAGTGAGCGCGATTTTGGGCCCCAACGGTGCGGGCAAATCCTCCCTGCTTTCTATGTTGAGCTTGGAGCGCAAGCCCAGTGCAGGCGCGCTTTCCTTCAATTCACGACCCGCCGGCAACTATAAAAGCACAGAGATGGCGAAGTTTCGCGCTGTGATGCCGCAGGCCACGCAGGTGGCATTTGATTTCAAGGTGCACGAAGTCGTCGGGCTCGGGCGCTATCCGCATCGCTTGCAGCCCAGCACGGATGAGGCGCTGATTACCCCGCGCGCGATGGCGCTCACGCAAGTGGATCATTTGGCGCATCGCACATTCAACACGCTCTCTGGCGGCGAAAAAGCGCGCGTGCATGTGGCGCGCTGCTTGGCCCAAATCTGGGAGCCAACGCCAGCGCAGGGCAGCCGCTGGCTGCTGCTCGATGAGCCCACCGCCTCGCTAGATTTAGCGCATCAACAAGCCGTGATGCTCACTGTACGCCGCTGGGCGCTTGAGCGCGGTGTGGGGGTGATCGCGGTATTGCATGATCTAAACCTTGCGCTGCGCTTTGCCGATCAGGTCTTGGTCTTGCAAGAGGGCCGCTGCGCGGCTAGCGGCGCTGCAACAACCACGCTCACCCCCGCGCTGATTGCGCAGGTTTGGGGCGTGGATTGTCAACTCACGCAGCGCGCAGACGCCTCTCCCTATTTGCTGATTTGATAAGCAAAGAGCGATTCACAGTTACTCGTTTGGTCGCCTCAAAAATGCACGCTCGGCAACAAAAAAATATTCGTTCGCAGCACCCGCCGCCAGCCAGCATTAGGAGCGGTGCTACATGCCTGTCTAAGGCCGTCCGCCGGGAAAATACTTACTCACAATCATGTCCAACGCATCCCTTGCCGCCTGACCTTCGTTAGCATCATAGGTATTCAGCCATACGCTGTACCAGCCTTCGCCGTAATCGAGACTCTTGCCGGCGCCACTGATCAGCGAGGCATCCTTGTTCAAAAACGTTGCTGCATGGAGTTTGAACGCCGCATTGGTCGTCGGTATCAGCGCTTTGTAGCCGATGAGCCGGTCGTAGATCAAAGCAGAGCGTGGCAGGTTGGCAGCTGTGATAGCGTCAGCGAGTGCGGTTGCATTTTTGGGTTGTACACCCCAGAAATGGATCAAAGGCGTTAAGTCAACTTTGGCAGCAATCGACATACGCAAGATACGACTGTCGTCTTTAGCAAGCG
>JAYVJQ010000414.1:0-12670 GCA_043769055.1 Allobrachymonas sp. | reverse complement strand
TCATTTCGTCATTGAGATTGCGAAGCAATGAAGTCATTGAGCAAAGCGAAATCATCCCCAAGTAAATATCATGCCAGTTAGCCTCTCCCCCGCCGCCGCTAAACACGTCACCAAATACCTTGCTAAGCGCGGCAAGGGGGTTGGCGTGCGCTTGGGCGTTAAGACCACAGGCTGCTCAGGCCTTGCCTACAAGCTCGAGTATGTCGATGAAGTCGCGCCCGAAGACGCTTTGTTTGAAACCGAAGGCATCAAGCTCATGGTCGATCCCAAAAGCCTCGCGTATTTGGATGGCACCACGCTTGACTACGTGCGCGAAGGCCTGAACGAAGGCTTCCGTTTTAACAACCCGAACGAGCGCGACAAATGCGGTTGCGGTGAGTCGTTTCGCGTTTGAATTGGCTGGCAAATGAGTGAAGAACAAGTCATTCAAACGGTGTTCGCAAAAAGATGCCTGCATACCCTAGAGGGGGCTCTCAAGGCATTGTCAGAAACTGAGATTGAATCTCTGCATTGGGATATTTACCGAGCTGCTTGCGTCAAAGAATTTGAAATTGTGCTGGAGCAAGCTGGAAAATTGCTCAAAAAAGCTTTACGACCCTATTTCAGTTATGCGCGTCAAGCCGATGAATTGAATTTCAAGGACACTTTTCGGCAAGGCGCTCTGCACGGCTTGTTGAGTCTTGAGCAATCGGAACGTTGGTTGCTCTACAGGGATAAACGCAATGACACGGCCCACGATTATGGCGAAAACTTTGCAAATGCCATATTGGAATTATTGCCACAATTCATTGCCGATGCACAAACTTTATTTGAGGCAATAGACCGTGATGAACCAAGATCAAATAAAAATTAAATCCCAGAAAATTATTCTCAGAGAGCAGGATCGGGCGAGAATCATCGACTTGCTGACACGTTATGTACCTCAAGTTACTGCCTTGGCTTATGGCTCGCGTGTCAATGGGCAAGCGCATGAGGCCAGTGACTTGGATTTGGCATTAAAAAACGATAACGGTACACCGATTGAGACGCAGGATCTCAGCGCATTGAAATACGCATTTTCAAATTCCAATATTCCGATATTGATCGATGTCAGAGATTGGGCACGTTTACCGGAAAGTTTTCAGACGGAAATCGAGCGCCATCACGTTGTTTTGTATCCGTCATGAATCTGCAAGCGAGCGATTTCCAGCTCTTTCAAATCCCCGAGCTATTTCGCCAAGACCGCACAACGCTCGACACTCGCTGGAAAGAGCTGCAGCGCGAAGCGCATCCTGACAAATTTGCCGCCCAAGGCGCAGCGGCCCAGCGCGTGGCCATGCAGTGGAGCGTGCGCATCAACGAAGCCTATCAACGCCTCAAAGATCCCGTAGCTCGCGCGGCTTACCTATGCGAACTGCATGGCGCACCGATCAATGCGGAGAGCAACACGGCCATGCCCGCAGCTTTTCTCATGCAGCAGATGGAACTGCGCGAAGCCCTCGATGAATCTCAAACTGAAGAGAATTTAGACGAAATCAGCCATAAGTCCACGCATTTATTGCACGAGCAGCTATCTATTGCAGAGCAACTGATTGACCAAACGAAAGACTATGCCGCCGCAGCGCAAGCCGTGAGAGCCCTTTTATTTATCCAGAAATTCCAGCAAGACATTGATCGACGCTTCTCTCTTTTGGGACAATAGAGCCTAGCAACGCACGCCAGCAGCGCAACAACTTACAACACGAATCACATGGCACTCCTGCAAATCTCCGAACCCAACGCCAGCCCTGATCCGCACACGCGGCGTATTGGCATTGGCATTGATCTGGGCACCACGCATTCACTGATTGCTGCTGTGCGCAATGGTGTGGCGGAATGCTTGCCTGATGATGAGGGCAGGGCGATCTTGCCTAGCGTGGTGCGCTATTTACCTGATAATAAAAGACAAATCGGCTATGTAGCCGGCGCAGAATCTGCGCAAGATGCTATGAATACCATAGCATCTGTGAAGCGCCTCATGGGGCGTGGCTTGAACGATATTCATGGTGCAGACAAGCTACCCTACAAGCTGATTGCCGAGCCAGGTATGGTGAAGATCGACACACTGCATGGCCCGAAATCACCCGTAGAAGTGAGCGCAGAAATCCTCGCCATGCTGCGTTTCAGAGCTGAAGACACCTTTGATGCCGACATTGATGGCGCGGTGATTACCGTGCCCGCCTACTTTGATGATGCGCAGCGCCAAGCCACCAAAGATGCGGCTGAGCTGGCGGGCTTAAAAGTGCTGCGCCTCATCAACGAGCCGACTGCAGCGGCTGTGGCTTATGGATTGGACAACGCCTCGGAGGGTGTGTACGCGGTGTACGACCTGGGTGGCGGCACGTTTGATATTTCGATTTTGCAGCTATCGAAAGGCGTGTTTGAAGTGCTGGCAACTGGCGGCGATTCTGCCTTGGGTGGCGATGACTACGATGCAGCGCTGGCTGAATTCATCCTCGCGCATTTGGGTAAAACCGCTGATACACCGCAAGAGAAATCAAAGATCAAAGCACAAGCTCGGCAGATCAAAGAGCAGCTATCTACTACTGATTTGATAGCGTTTGGCGCAGATTCTATGCCGGCTACTGGTCTATTTGATATAAAAAAGACCGATTTCGAGCAAATCACCGCGCATTTAACCGCCCGCACCATGCAAGCTGTGCGCAAGGCGCTGCGTGATGCTAAGCTCAGCAAAGACGATGTGCAAGGTGTGGTCATGGTCGGCGGCTCTACGCGCATGCCGCAGGTGCAGCGAGCAGTCGAAGAATTTTTTGGCAAGCCGCCGCTGAACAACTTGAATCCCGATGAAGTCGTGGCCTTGGGTGCTGCGATTTCGGCCAATCAACTCGTGGGCAACAACGCGCAGGGCGATTTGCTGCTGCTTGATGTGATTGCACTGAGCCTTGGCATTGAGACGATGGGCGGCTTGTCTGAGCGCATCATCCCGCGCAACACGACGATACCGACCGCGATGGCGCAAGATTTCACCACCTATCAAGATGGCCAAACGGCGCTCGCTCTGCATGTGATTCAAGGCGAGCGCGATTTGGTGAAAGATTGCCGCAGCCTCGCCCGCTTCACCCTGCGCGGCATCCCGCCCATGGTGGCTGGCGCTGCGCGCATCCGCGTGACCTTCACCGTGGATGCCGATGGCCTGCTCAAAGTCACCGCCAAAGAGCAAATCAGCGGCGTAGAGACGAGCATCGATGTAAAGCCCAGCTACGGCCTCTCCGACAACGAGATCGCACGCATGCTGCAAGACAGCTTTGGCACCGCCCAAGAAGACATGGCCGCCCGCGCCCTAGCCGAAGCCCGCGTAGAGGCCGACCGCATGGTGCTAGCCACCCGCTCGGCGTTGAAGGCTGATGGAGATTTGCTATCTCCCGAAGAGCGTGTCGAAATTGATACATTGATGCAAGCTGCACTCGATGCCAAGGTGCTAGAGGATGCAGCCCGAGTAGAAGCCGTCACTAAAGCCTTAGCCGATGCCACTGAAGCTTTTGCCGCGGCGCGAATGAATGCGGGCATTGCCAAAGCGCTGACTGGCCGCTCTATCGACGTAGTCTAAGATTTTTACTCTCCACCATACAAAGAGGAACACAGAAAACACAAAAAACATCCAAGAAAGCACAGAAGAATTCAGAAGAAGTAGTGGTATTTTTTCTGTGTTTTCCTTGTCTTCTTCTGTGCCTTCTGTGTTCCTCTTCAAAACCTTCCCGAGCCGAAAAGCCATGCCGATTATCAAAATCCTCCCCCATGTAGAAATCTGCCCCAATGGCGCTGAAATCAAAGCCAATGCGGGCGATAGCATTTGCGAGGTGCTGCTGGACAACGGCATCAATATCGAGCACGCCTGCGACATGAGCTGCGCCTGCACTACCTGCCACATCATCGTGAGGGGCGGCTTTGCATCGCTCAACGAACTCGATGAAAACGAAGAAGACCTGCTGGACCGCGCTTGGGGCCTAGAACCGAATTCTCGTTTGAGCTGTCAAGCCTTTGTTGCACAAAAAGATTTGATCGTCGAGATTCCGCGCTACACGATCAATCATGCGAAAGAGAATCATTGATTGATGGCTTGGAGACGAAGAGAGGAACACAGAAAGCACAGAAATCACACAGAAAACACAGAAGAACTCCCCATCCGCTTCAATCAGTTTTGTTGAAAACCTGGCAAGCAAATGATGATTTTTTCTGTGCTTTCTTGGCTGTTTTCTGTTTTTTCTGTGTTCCGTATTGAGTTCTGTATTTCTCTTCGTCTAAGATAAAGAAATGCGCCAAATCTTCCTCGATACCGAAACCACCGGCCTCTCCCCCACGGGAGGTGATCGCATCTTGAACTTAGCCTGCGTCGAGATGCTGCAGCGCAAGGTCACGCGCAATGATTTTCATTGCTACATCAACCCTGAGCGCGAAAGCCATGATGATGCGCTGCGCGTCCACGGCTTGACCACGGAATTCCTCGCCGATAAGCCCAAGTTCGCCGAGATCGCGCAAGAATTCCTCGCCTTCGTCAAAGGCGCAGAAATCATCATCCACAACGCGCCCTTTGATGTGGGCTTTCTCGATGCCGAGTTGCAGCGTGCAGGCTTGCCTAAATTCAGTACCCATGTAGGCAAGATCACCGATACGCTGGCAATGGCTAAAGAGCTGTACCCCGGCAAACGCAACGGGCTGGACGCGCTGTGCGAGCGCATGGGCGTGGACAATTCCAACCGCACCTTGCACGGCGCACTACTCGATGCGCAGCTTCTGTCCGAGGTGTACATCAACCTCACACGCGGCCAAGATGCGCTCTTGATTGACAGCAATAGCGCAAGCAACGCCACTGGAAGCGTCATCCCCACAGATTTTTCCGGCCTAGAACTCATCGTGCTCGCGCCTTCTGATGCTGAATTAACTGCACATGAAGATGTGTTGGGGCAGATCGACAAGAGCAGTGGCGGTAAGACGGTTTGGCGTGCGCCAGCCGCAGCATAGGAGCAACATGCAATCTCTGCTCAATAAACACATCCTCCTCGGCCTCACGGGCGGCATTGCTTGCTACAAAGCGGCGGAGCTGTGCAGAGCGCTGATCAAAGAGGGCGCGACGGTGCAGGTGGTGATGACTGAGGGCGCAGAGCAGTTCATCACGCCGGTCACGATGCAGGCGCTCTCGACGCGCACGGTGTACACCAGCCAGTGGGATGCGCGCGAGCCGAATAACATGCCGCATATCAATTTGTCGCGCGAGGCTGATTGCATTTTGATCGCGCCTGCGAGCGCGGATTTCATGGCTAAGCTTTTGCATGGGCGCGCGGATGATTTGCTTTCGCTGATGTGCCTTGCCCGTCCGCGCGAGGACTCAGTGCAGGGCGGCGCAAGGTCAGTGCCGCTGCTCATAGCTCCTGCAATGAACCGCGAGATGTGGAGTCACCCCGCCACGCAGCGCAATTTGCAGCAACTCGCATCTGACGGCGCGCATCTGCTGGGCGTGGGCTCGGGCTTTCAGGCTTGCGGCGAAACGGGTGATGGCCGCATGCTGGAAGCTGCGGAATTACTGGAAGAAGTGATTGCGTTTTTTCAGCCCAAGCTGCTGGCTGGTAAGCATGTGGTCGTCACGGCTGGGCCCACGTATGAAGCGATAGACCCGGTGCGCGGCATCACGAATTTATCCAGCGGCAAGATGGGCTTTGCCATTGCTCGGGCGGCGCGCGAGGCGGGTGCAGAGGTTACGCTGATAGCTGGCCCGGTGCATCTGCCCACGCCGCGTGGCGTTTCTAGAATCGATGTGAAATCTGCACAAAATATGCTGGTAGCCGGCGTATCCTCTGCGCAGAGTGCTCATATTTTTATAGCATGTGCTGCTGTAGCAGACTGGCGGCCTGCGAATGCTGCGGATCAGAAAATCAAGAAAGACGGCTCTGGGAAAACGCCGCAACTTGCATTTGTAGAGAACCCCGATATCTTGGCCACGATAGCGAAATCTGAGCGTGCGAAAAAGGGCGATTTGTATTGCGTGGGCTTTGCGGCAGAGAGCGAAGATTTAGAGGCCAACGCCCGCGCCAAGCGCATCCGCAAAGGAGTGCCGCTGCTGGTGGGCAACATTGGCCCAAGCACCTTCGGGCACGACGATAATGCTTTTCTGCTGGTCGATGAAACTGGCGTGAAGCATATTGAACGCGCGCCTAAGCTGCAATTGGCTCGGTTGCTGGTGGCTGAAATTGCCCAAAGGCTGGCCTAACTGCAATTAACCGAGATTGTCCATTAGGGCGTGGGACTATCGCGAGTGGATTTTCGAGGCAGTTTTGGCCGCATTTTGGAAGTCGTAGCGGTGCTACGGCTGAGAAAATGGGGACGAAAATGACCGAAAAGCCACCGCGAGAGCCCACGCAGGCGCAAAGCGCCGCCTAATGGACAATCTCGGTTTAAGCCCCACGCGCGGCGCTTTTTTCTGCAAAGCGCTCATCTGCTGGCTAAATCCCCAGCCGCATCCCTCACAATAGCGCCATGACAAAGAAACCATTTTTCGAGACAAGCAGCCCCGGTGCGCAAAAGCTAGAGGCTCTGCGCCAGCTGTTTCCACAAGCTATAGAAACAGACGAGCTAGGCCGCATTCGCATCAATGCAGCGCAAATCCAGTTAGCCGTTGATCCTACGAACACGGCTGCTTTGGGCAAAGAGGAAGATGGCTACGAGCTGCGCTGGGTAGGCAAGCGTGAGGCTTATCACAAGACTTCTGAGCCGCATCAAAAAATCCTCAGACCCCTGCAGTGTGAAAGCAGGGGCTGGGAAAGCACTGGTAATTTGCTGATCAAGGGTGACAATTTGGAGGCCTTGAAGCTCCTGCGCCAAAGCTATTTTGGCGCGATCAAGCTCATCTATATTGACCCGCCTTACAACACCACCTCCGAGGCTTTCATCTACCGCGATGATTTCACGCAAAAGCAAAGCGAGGTGCTGGAGCAATTAGGCTACAGCGCTGATGCCTTGGAGTATGTGAAAAACATCTACGGCGCCCGCACCCACAGCGGCTGGCTCAGCTTCATGTATCCGCGCCTGCTGCTGGCCAAAGATTTGCTGCGCGACGATGGCGTGATTTTCATTTCAATTGACGACAACGAGCAGGCGCAGTTGAAGTTGTTGTGTGATGAGGTGTTTGGGCAGGAGAATTTTGTTGCTAGTTTTATTTGGCAGCACAGAAAATCTAGTCAAAACGATGTGGACGTTTCTCTGTCGCATAACTCTATTCATACATATGCAAAGAATCGAAATTCGGAAAATCTTAACTCGCTATCTATCGATGAAAAAAAGTTCTCAAATCCAGATTTAGATGCGCGTGGTGATTGGGTAGCTGATCCAATGGATGCTCCTGGAATCAGAGAGAACTTGGCTTACCCAATTGAAAATCCTGAAACTGGTGATGTTTTTTATCCGCCTAGTGCTCGTCATTGGCGGTTCACAGAAGATAAGTTTCTTGAGGCGCTGAAAGACAAAAGAATTATTTTTGGAAAAACGGGGAAAAGTAGGCCTCAATTTAAACGGTTTAAATCAGATGCAGTTGCAAAAGGTGTTAATCCGTTCACGATTTGGTCAGAGCTTGGAACTGCGACCGAAGGTACTAAGGAGCTGCTACAGCTTTTCTCTGGCGCTAAAATATTTGAAACACCTAAGCCAACTAGACTGCTTAAAGAAATTGGAAAACTAGCCTCAGAGATTGATTCAATTATTCTTGACTTCTTCGCAGGCAGCGGCACGACAGGTGAAGCGGTGATGCGCTTGAATGCTGAAGACCAAGGCAACAGAAAATTCATCCTCGTGCAAATCCCGCAGCCGATTGATGCGAAGAAGCAAAAAGAAGCCTATGAATTTGTGACCCAGACTTTGAAGAAGCCTGAGGCCACGATTTTTGAAATCACGGCGGAGCGCTTGCGCCGTGCAGGCACGAAGATTGAGGCCGAGCTGGCAGGCAAAGATGCTACAAAAAAAGAAGCATCGGGCGCACTATTCATAACGGCTGATGGCCAAAATGACTTCAAATTAGACACAGGTTTCCGTATTTATGAGCTCTCCGATGATCCGAATGCGTTGATCTTGCGCAAGAGCTTGGCAGATGCCACGCAGGCAGATGTGCTTGTACTACAGGATGCAATTGCCACGCCGCAGCCAGAGCAAGAGCCACAAATTTTGGCGAATCTGCTTCTTGCGGAAGGCTTGTCTCTGTCTAGCAATTTTGAGCCTTTAATTGCAGCCGCGCCGCAAGCCGTGCAAGTGGCTGGCGATGTGGCTTTTGTGTTGCATGCTGTGCCGCTGGAAGATTTGGTGGATGCGCTGCGCGCAAGAAAAGCCCAAGGCCAAACGGTGCAACACATCTGCGTGTATGCGCCTTGGATCAATGACGATAATTTCCTCCAAGGCATCAGCACCCTGCTAGAAGCTGAAGGCTACGGCCCCGAGCGCCTGCGCTTGCGTGGTTAGGCGGGGCTTGAAATGACGGCCCAATTTCAATACACCCGCTTAGAGCACCAAGCGCGCGCTGTGCAATCGATTGCTGATGTGTTCAATGATGTGCGCTTTGTGCCGCCTTCGGGTGCGCAGGCGAATCCGACTTATCCACCGCAGGAGGCGATTGGGCAGATCAAGCGCAATATTGAAGCGATTCGAGATCAGGCGGGCATTACGCTGGGTAAAGTGGAAGTTTCGTTCAGCCGCACGCCAGCGCTGAGCCTTGATGTGCTGATGGAAACGGGCACTGGCAAGACGTTTACCTTCATCGAGACGATTCACCGCTTGCATCTGCAATACAAGCTCTCCAAATTCATTATTTTGGTGCCGAGCAATGCAATTCGCCAAGGCGCATTGAAGAGCTTGCAAACCACTGCCGCTTTTTTCTCCCGGGAATACAACAACCAAAAGATCCATGTGATCAACTATTCCGAACGCTCTGTGGCGGGTTTTATCAATGCTGCGAATGCTGGCATCTCGGTGATGGTGGCCACTTTTCAGTCGTTTGCTGGTGAGAAAAAGGTGATGAACCGGCGCGGCGTGGAGGCCAATCTTTTTGGGCATGCCAAGAGCTACATGGAAGGCATTGCTGCGGTGCGTCCGGTGCTGATCATTGATGAGCCGCATCGCTTCACGGGCTCAGTGGTGCAGGAGTATTTGCCGCGCTTTGATCCCTTGATGACGCTGCGCTTTGGTGCGACGTTTAAGGGCGATTATTCCAATTTGATTTACACACTCGACAGCTTGGAAGCTTTTCGCCAGCGCTTGGTCAAAGGCATCACGGTGGATACCGTCGGCACGGGGCTAACAGCTGATCACACCTTGATGCTGGAAGACGTGACGGGGCGCACTGGGGAGCGCGTGGCGCATGTGCGCGTGGGCTTGCCGGGTGGTAAGAGTGTGAAGGTGGAATTACGCGCCAAAGATAATTTGGGTGAAAAAGCTGGGCTACAGCATCTGGACGGCCATGTGGTGGAGCGAGTGACGACGCAGGAACTCTCATTCACCAATGATTTCAATCTGATGAAAGGCGAGAGCGCAGGCTATGGCATGCTGGCTGAAGATGTGCAGCGCTTGATTGTGGCGCGCACGGTGGAGAATCATTTCGAGCGAGAGGAAACGCTGTTCAAGCAGGGCATCAAGGCGCTCACGCTATTTTTCATCGATTCAGTGGGCAAATATATGCCCGATGCTGCGGCCAAAGCGGCGGGGCAGCCAGCCGTGCTGCGGGATTTGTTTGAGCGGGAATATGCGGCGCAGCTTGAGCAAGTGTTAGCAAAAGACAATTTAGATGAGGCTTACCGAGCCTACCTCATGCGCAGCCAAAGCGATTTGAGCCGTGTGCATAAAGGCTACTTCGCTAAATCTCACAGCGAAAAAGGTGAGGAGGAAGCGATTCGCCTGATTTTGAAAGACAAAGAAGAGCTGCTCTCGTTTGACACGGATCTGCGGTTTATCTTTTCGATGTGGGCTTTGCAGGAAGGTTGGGATAACCCGAATGTGTTCACGTTGTGCAAGCTGGCACCAAGCAATTCAAAAATCAGCAAACTTCAGCAAATTGGCCGGGGCCTGCGCTTAGCGGTGAACCAGCAGTTGGAGCGCGTGCCGATGCATGATGCGGCTTTTGAATCTGTTAATGAGCTGGTGGTGGTGGTGCCGCAGAGCGAAGGCGATTTTGTAGAGGCGATTCAAAGCGAAATCGCCGCCAATAGCGTGGGCAAAGTGGGGCGGCAGTTTGATGATGTGGCGTTGGTTGATTTTGGGGCAGCGCCCAGCACACGTGTAGCGCAAAGGGTGCTAGATATTTTGACCAGTAGCGGCTTGGTGGCACTGGACGATATTTCTGGCCAAGCCAGCATGCTGGCTAGCCGCGAGCAATTTGGCGCAGTGCGTGAGGCCTTGCTTGCAAACCTAACCGCTCTGCCGGGGATGGGGGTTACATACACGGAAAAACTAGCACAGTTCTTTGATGCGTTTTTCGGGGGTTATAGCCGTGTCAAGCGTAAAGTTGCAGGCAATTCTCAGCTGCTTGTGCCGCGAGCCGAGCAGTATGAAAAGTTCAAAACGCTTTGGCAAAACCTGAACCGTGATGCGGTGGTGAAGTTTGATCTTCACAGCGATAAGTTGATCGCCAAAATACTTGAAAAAATTCAAAATGAATTCTCTTTAACAGCGTTGACCTTGCAAGTCACGCGCACAGAGCATGTGCAGGATGCACTGGAGGTGAGAGAAAGCAGTAAAGGCTATTCAGTACGGCCTCATGCGATTTTTGGCCTCGCTGAGTTCGCTCGCTCACTCGCCAATGCGACGCGATTGAGTTTGCCCACAGTGCTCAAGGTACTCGCTGGCATGCCGCAGGCGAAGTTTGTATTGCTGGCGAAAAATGAAAATCGTGCGTTGACCAAGCTGCGCGACTTGATGCTCAATTGCGTTTATGACTTGATCGTCAACCAAATTCGCTATGAGCTACGCGAAGTGCGCGTTAAAACAGCGCTGACGGATACCACGGGAGCATTGCTGGCCAGTATTCCTGCAAGCCTTTGTGGCGTTGAGAATTTCGCAATCACGAATTCGACGGTCCGCGAGAAATCGCTTTATGTGCAAGGTTACATGCCAGTAGACAGCACGATTGAGAAAGATACGGTTATTGAGACGACACGTCCAGAGATCACGGTATTCGCAAAGCTACCGAAAGTGCATATCCCCACGCCGTTTGGAAAATATAACCCTGATTTTGGTTATGCGGTAGTGCAGCAAGGGCGCACTGAAGCCATCTATCTGGTGGTTGAAACGAAGGGATATGACGAAGAAAGTGAGATTGGTCGCAAGGAAAAATTAAAAATCTCTAGCGCGCGACATTTTTTCAACGCCCTGAAAGAGCAAGGAATTCCTGTGAGCTATCGCACCAAACTCAACCAAGAAAGTTTGGCTGGGTTGATAGACGGACTACAAACATAGCTATTGAGAATTTATAAATGGAAGTCGATATCAAAATCCTAGACGAGCGTCTAAAGAATAATCTCCCCGCCTATGCCACCGAAGGCAGCGCGGGCCTTGATCTGAGAGCTTGTTTGCAAGAGCCGCTCACCCTGCAGCCCAATGCTTGGCAGCTCATCCCCGTAGGCATTGCTATGTGGCTCAAAGATCCCGGCTATGCGGCACTGATATTGCCGCGCTCGGGGATGGGGCATAAGCATGGCATCGTGCTGGGCAATCTCGTGGGGCTGATTGACAGTGATTACCAAGGCCAGCTGATGGTCAGCTGCTGGAATCGCTCGCCTACCGCTTTCACCATCGAGCCGCTGGAGCGCATTGCGCAGCTCGTGATCGTGCCGGTGGCGCAGGCGCAGTTCAATGTCGTGCAGGAGTTTCCGCCCACCGAGCGGGGCGAGGGTGGGTATGGTTCTACTGGAAAGAAATGACGGGATGACGAAATGACTTCGCTGCGCTTGAATGACGGAATGACTGAACTTGTGGAACGCAAAAAATAATGGCACGTAATAAAGACAAAAAGGTCAAAGGCCCGCAGCCTGATCCCAAGACGTATCTGATCGACTCGATGGATATTGAGGCGCAGGGCGTGGCGCGGAGCGGGGAGGGCAAGGTTGTGTTCATTGACGGCGCTTTGCCCGGCGAGCGTGTGAGCGCGATCACCAAGCGCAGCAAAAATAATTGGGAAGGCGCAGATCTGGTTGCGATTCATCGCGCATCAAGCCTGCGCGTCAAGCCCGCATGCCCGCATTTTGGCCTGCATGTGGGCGCATGCGGCGGCTGCAAGATGCAGCATCTGGAGTCGAGCGCGCAGGTGGCCATCAAGCAGCGCGCGCTGGAAGATCAGCTCTGGCATTTGGGCAAGGTCAAGCCCGAGCTGATTCTGCGGCCGATTCAGGGGCCCGAGTGGGGCTATCGCTATCGGGCGCGCCTGTCGATGCGCTATGTGCAGAAGAAAGATGAAGTGCTGATTGGCTTTCATGAGCGGGCAAGCCGCTATTTGGCCGATATGCAAACCTGCGTTGTGCTGCCGGCGCATGTGAGCAATATGCTGCTGCCGCTGCGCGATCTCATCAAAGGCATGGATGCGCGCGAGACGCTGCCGCAAATCGAGCTGGCCTGCGGCGATGAAGTCACCGCGCTGGTGCTGCGGCATTTGGAGCCACTGAGCGATGGC
>JAYVJQ010000413.1:0-4234 GCA_043769055.1 Allobrachymonas sp. | reverse complement strand
CAGCTGCGCTGCCTGCGGCTCGATTTAAGCGAGTACAGGTGCAAACGTGCGACTTGGCTGGGGCATGATCATCGGCTGGCCGTGGGTGTTTGCCGAGTGGCAATACGCGACAGCCGAGCTTTGCTGACACTGCGCATGCAGTTCGCGAGCACAGCCTTCGCAGGCGCGGCATTGTGTGGCCACACCAAGCTCTAGCTGCAGATCGTCAAACGACGCACCCGAACGAGACATGCGGGTGATGTCGCGGTCAGAAACACGTTGGCAGATGCAAATGATCATGGAATTATTGTAACGTAAATGAGAGTGATTCGCATTAAATTTAAAGCGAATTTAAATTTATTGCAATGCGGAAGGTGCTTCGTGCCAATGCGAGTTGGGCGCGGGTGTTGATGCAGTCGTGGGCACATGCCCAGCTAACTGACCATGCTGCTGCCAAGACTCGCGCACTTTACTCAACACTTGCCTAAACTCTTCGCTCAAACTGTTTTGGTATTGCAGACAAGTCAGGTTGGAGATGATCTTGAGGCCGATCAGGCCTTGGTTGTTTTCGTTGTTGCAATTGCAATGCGAATACGCGCTCATGAGGCAAAGCGTGCCTGCAAGTATGGCTTCAAGGCCGCTGATGTCGAATTCGCTGACGTTACTGCTCTTGGCGTTGGTTTGCATGGGATGAGCCTTCCAGAGCGGGTTTACTTGGTCAAAATAAGTTTGCCAAGCTTGGTGGCTTGCAATTTGTAAAGGTTGCCGTTGTGCACAATCTCGACAACTTTGTGGCCTTTGAGCAAGCTCTCGCTTTCAAGCGGCGGTGCAGCATGGCGGGATGCACCAAGCAGCGGAGCAGGCCGGCTGTGAAACGCCTGAAAGCTAGGCTCTTGTGAGGGGCTGTCGAAGGTAGGCGCATAAGTGGAAGATTGCAGCATGATGTATTGGCCCGAGAACGTTGCGATAAGTTAAATGATAATGATTCGTATTTAAAAGTCAAGAAGAATTGATATTTTTTTGTATGAATGACGGTTTGTTGCACGCGGGTCTGCGTTCAGGATTCTGATTTGAGCGGCTGTGTTCATGACAGTAATGTCATTTTTGCTTAGGCTAACGAATGCTTAATCTATTTGTATCTGTTGGTAGGAGACTGCTAGGGTGCCAGCCCACTGAAAATTGCTGTTCGATATGGGGTGATAGGTTTTGATCAAGCCTGCCGAGCTTGCGCACTGGCATACTGGGATCTGTTCATGATAAAAAATTTACTCTAAAAACAAGCAGCCATCATGAAAGTTTTGCTGATTGAAGATGAACAGAAGATTGCTGATTTTGCGTGTGTTGGCATGGCTTCTCGCGGCTTTGAGGTTGAGCATTGTGATGACGGCAACACAGGGCTCATGAGAGCTTGTGAGGCAAATTTTGATGTCATTGTTTTAGACCTGATGCTGCCCGGGCGAGACGGACTGTCGGTGCTGCAAGCCTTACGCAGCCAAGGGATTGAAACCCCCATTATTTTGCTCACAGCCCGCAATGAACTGACCGACCGTATTGAGGGGCTGAATATGGGCGCTGACGACTACATGGCCAAACCATTCTTTGTTGAAGAGCTGGTAGCTCGCATCCATGCTTTGGTACGTCGCTTGTCAGGTGATCGTCAAAACACGCTGCAAGTCGGTCAACTCAAACTTGATCGCATCACGCGGCAAGCCAGCTGCAATGGTCAAACCATTGATCTGACCACGCGAGAATTTAGCTTGCTGGAATATCTAATGCGCTCGCAAGGTCAAGTGTTTAGCAGGGCGCAAATTTTGGCACATGTGTGGGGGTATGACTTTGACCCAAGCACCAATGTGGTTGATGTGTGTGTCAAACGCATCAGGGCCAAAATGGCAGCCTTGCAAGAGCCTCACGACATGGCGCTGCTGATCCAATCCGTGCGCGGCACGGGCTATCGCTTCAGGTCCGCATGACCATTTCTTTTCGCACGCGCTTGTTCGTTATCGCGGGGTTGATTGTGGCCACTGTCATCACTGCGGTGATGTTGATTGGATGGAATCGTGTGTTGGCGTTTGAGGCCGACCGGCTTGAGCAAAGGCTTTGCATGGAGGCCAAGCGACTAGCCACTCAGCCTGTGCGAGAAGAAGATGTTTCTCGCAAGGTCAACGATGTGCTTGCAAAATTGCATTTGAATGCGGCTGGGCAGGTCATGCTTTTCTTTGATGCACGGGGAGCCGGCGAGAGTTTTCAGTCATCCAATTGGCGGCCAGAGTTTGCCAGCGACACCGCTCCTTGGCGCAGCCAAGCGCGCATGCGCACGGATGCGCCCTCTGTAGCTGGCGTCTGCGCATTGGCTTCGTTGACCCGCATGGGCAGCCCCTGGCGGGCTGCACGATTTACCCATCGTGAGGGCGTCAGCGTGTTGGCCGTCGATTTAGTAGCAACGCAAACCGAGATCCAAAGTGCGCTCAAGCAGGCGCTGGTGATGGTGGTCCCGCTGGCGTTGATATTTACTGCCTTGGGCGCTTGGCTCTTGTCAGCACTGACGATGCGCCCCGTCAATCGCCTGCGCACAGCGATGCAAGTGGTGACCCAAAAAGCACTTGATCAACGCCTGTCCAGCTATGGCGAAGACTATGAGTTTGAAGTGCTCATCAGCGCTTACAACACGATGCTGTCACGCTTGGAGGTGAGCTTTCAGCAAGCCTCGCGTTTCTCAGCCGATGCCGCACACGAGCTGAAAACGCCACTGACCATCTTGCAGGGGCGTATTGAGCAGAGTATGCACAAATCGCACGGCTCGATGACGCAGCAAGAGCTGAGTGGTTTGCTTGATGAAGTCGGGCGTTTGTCAGACATCACACGCAAACTGCTGCTTTTGTCTCAAGTGGATGCGGGCTACTTGGCATTGCAGCCTTCCAGCATTGATCTCAGCCAAACGCTGAGCGATATGGCTGCCGATATGCAAATGCTATTGACCGACCAGACGCTGCAATGCGCGATTGAGCCTGAGTTAACGATTCAAGCGGATGCTTTGCTGCTGCGGCAGTTGCTCAACAACTTAGTGAGCAATGCGGTGCGCTATTGCCGCACAGATGGCTGGATCAGGCTGTCCGCCCGTGCGATGCCCTCGGGCGTGGAGGTGATGATTTCTAACGCGACTCAAGCGATTGCACCCGAAGAACGCGCGCGATTCTTTGATCGCTTTTACCGGGGTGATGCATCTCACAACCGAAGAACCGATGGCAACGGGCTAGGTTTGAGCTTAGCCCGCGAGATTGCGCGTGCACATGGCGGTGATCTCATGCTAGTGGCAAGCGCGGCAGATGAGGTCGTTTTGCAATTGACGCTACCGCTGAGTTGATCAGCCTTTTACACAGCGTTTTTGCAGTGCTGATGGATCATTTGCAGGTCTGTCGCGACCTCGCATAACTGTTCTTTTCAAAACTTAATGTGACGAATGTGTTTTTACATGTCCACCCGAAGGCGCATGTCAAAAATGTCATTTTTTCAGGGTGAGCTGCATTGTTTAATCTTTAACAGAGTTTGTCATTCAACAAACAGCGCAGCCTACACATGGGAAGTATTCGTTCATGGTCAAGTTCATCGTTTTGGCATTTGCAGTGGGTGCTTTGGTGTCATGTGGAGGCTCGTCAGACACACCTGTCTCCTCTGTTCCTGCTAGCCCTCTAATATCCAATACGCCTAGTACGGCTGTCGTCGATGGCAACGGGAAATTAAAAATTTTCATTCTTGCTGGGCAGTCGAACATGGTCGGCTACGGCAAAGTCGAGTTGGGCGCTGATCTCACCAAATCCAACCGCACCCCGCATATTCTTGGCGGCTCTGGCAGCCTTCGCGCCATGGTCGACAACGATCCTTCGGCTTTCAACTATCTGCTCCATCCCAGCAAGACAGTCACTTACACAGTTGAAGGCACAACCAAAATCTATTCAGACTGGTTGACCCGCGACGATGTCTGGGTCTCTAGCTGGGACTCTGGCGCCATCGGCAAAACCACAGAGCTGCGCAAGGGTGGGTTAAGTGTGGGTTTTGGCGACGAGAAAGTGCTGCCTGCTGGCTACATCGGCCCAGAATTTGGTTTTGGTCACATGGTCGGCAACGCTCTGACCGACAAGGCGCTTCTCATCAAAACGTCTTGGGGCGGCAAATCGCTGGCTGTGGACTTCAGGCCGCCCAGCTCGGGTGGGACGATCGGGCCTTACTATACGGAAATGCTTGCCAAGATTCGCAT
>JAYVJQ010000412.1:0-2942 GCA_043769055.1 Allobrachymonas sp. | reverse complement strand
CAAATCAAGGAAATACTCGCCCACTTGCGTGGCCAGCAGCAAACCTTTGTACACCATGGTGCGGCAGCTCATGCTGGGCACGTAATATTCTTTGCTGTGCTTCAAGCCAAGATTTTGAATCGCAGCGCTGGCCGTTTTGCGAATCACATACAGCTTGCGCTCCAGCGCATCAGGCACGGTAATGTCTGCACCCCGGCCAATGAAAATCTGGCGAATGATGGGCTCTTTCTCGCGCACAAACGGGCTCATCGGCATGGTCTTGTTCACCGGCACATCTCGCCAGCCAATCACCACCTGGCCTTCGGCCTTCACTGCGCGCTCAAGCTCCTGCTCGCAAGCCAAGCGAGAGGCATGCTCCTTTGGCAAGAAAATCATGCCCACGCCATATTCGCCCTGCATCGGCAGCTCAATGCCAAGCTTGGCCATTTCTTCGCGGTAAAAATCATCTGGCAACTGAATCAAGATGCCCGCGCCATCGCCACACAGCTCATCCGCGCCCACCGCGCCGCGATGATCCAGATTCTCAAGAATCTTCAGCCCGTTTTGAACGATGGCATGCGACTTCGCGCCCTTAATATGCGCCACAAAGCCCACCCCGCAAGAGTCCTTCTCCTGCGACGCCATATACATACCGCGATCACCCGCAGCCGCGATTTCTTTGTCCAAAGCACCCATAGCGCCTCCAATAGCAAAACGAAAGCGTATTTTATTGCGTTGCAGCATGCCTTGCAGACAAATTAAATGGGGTCAGATACCATTTAATTTTCCTTATAAATTGCAAGTTGAAATAATGGGGACATATAAAAATTATTGATTTTCATAATTTTTATCGTCAATTGCTTTGACTGGACGTCCTTTACGACCCACCATCAAGCGATTACCAAGTTGTTTCTCTAAGTTTTGAAGGTAAGCGTTTTCGCCCAAACCTAGACCTTTGAGCAAGCTCTGCGTGATCAAAGTTTGCTGAAAATTGCTCAAACCATCCTGCACCAAGCGCGCATACGCCTGCTCCCGTGCAAACGGCGTATTGCCCAAATGAAAAAACTCGCCATGTGGCGTAATCAACGCGTCGCTGCGCAGCCCCGTGTAATGCGCATAGCTGCTCCACGCGTAGTCTTGCTGCTGCGCACACAGGTCCGCGCGCACCGGGTTCAGATCTATATAGGCCATGCAGGCCAGCAAATAGCGCTGCGTTTGCACCAGCGAGCTGCGAAAGCGTCCCTCAAACAGCGTGCCGCTGCGCGAATGCCGATCATTGAAGCGGCGCACATGGGTGCGGCCAATTTGCTGCATCATTTGCGATAGCCCTTCGCCCGTGGATGGCGTGAGCAGCAAATGAAAATGATTGTCCATCAGCACATAGCTGTGTACCGCCACACCATGCTTGCGCGAGGCCTCCAGCATCAAAGCCAGCATCTCGCGCTTCTCGCGGTCATCAGAAAAAATGGGAAATCGATTGTTGCCGCGCTGAATGACGTGATACGTGTAACCAGCAGCGGCATTGCGAGCGGGTCTTGCCATGGGGGCAGTTTACGGGAAATTAAATGGGTTCTGACCCTATTATCGGCAATCCCTTTATTGCCTAAAATCATCCTATGCATCGTATCTACGTAGAAACCTCCGTCATCAGCTATCTAGCCAATCGCCCTAGCCGCGATGGTTTGGTGGCGGCTCGGCAGGCACTGACACATGATTGGTGGGCAGGCTTGGATAAAAATGAGGCTTGTTTGTCAGCCTTGGTGATTGAAGAGATTTCGCGCGGCGACAGACAAGCAGCACAAAACCGCCTGACGATTGCGCAGGGCTTGCGTCAGGTTGATCAAACTCCAGAAGCTGCATCGTTGGCCTTGCGAATGATCGAAGCGGGCTTAGTGCCACGCACCGAGCCAGAAGACGCATTGCACATTGCGCTGGCAACTGTGCATCAATGCCGCTTCTTGGTGAGTTGGAATTTTGCCCATTTTGTCGGCTTTGAACCTCGCTACCGCGTGGCATCTCAACTCAAAGCGTGGGGCTTTGCTCCCGCTTTCTTGGTCACACCTGAAGAAATCCAATTTGGAGAACCGCTATGAATCCCGTCCCTTTGACTGCACCAACACTTACCGCACTACCCGACACCGCATTGGCTGCTATCAACGCACCCATTCAACTCGCGCGAAAGCGCCATGACCCCATCCTTGAGGAGCTGTGGGCCATCAAAGCGCAAATCAACGCGGAGGCCAATTACGATATTGGCCGTTTGATGGAGATGGCGCAAAAAGCAGCAGCCCCCTATATTAGTGAAGACGGGCGCGTGCGCATATTGGCCAAACTACCACTAGCCACCAGCACATCATCTGACTCAGCGCTGTAAGATTTTTCGTAGTCTAAAGCGGCGATGCGAGCGTGTCTTACCGTTCGGCATCCTAAGTAAGATTAAATGGTATCCAACTGCATTAATCTACTGCACCATGAGCGCCCACCTTCAACCCATTGCCGAGCTAACGCACCGCGCGAAAAATGCCCTCATCAATGAGCTAGGCGCAGTCGATACCATGCGCTTTTTGAATCAATATGCCGCAGGCCATGGCGACTACACCAAAGACCGCGTTGAATTATTCAAGCAAGACACTGTGAAAAGCTTGGTGGCAGACATCAAAGCGCAGCGAAAAGGTTGAACGCAGATTTATCTTTGACCCCGCTGTTTTCTCGGTCATCTAAAAGTAGGCAATCGATTGTTGCCGCGCTAAGTGACGGATATATGTAGCCAGCAGCGGCATTGCGAGCGAGTCTTGCCATGGGGGCAGTTTACGGGAAATTAAATGGTATCTGACCCTATTTATTACCCAGAGACCTAAACATGTCCTATTTTCAAGCCGCATAACGCACATGCTCGGCTTGAAAGAAATTACTGACGACGACAGGCTGCTTTTGACGGCGATGCAAATGTGAGCGTAGTGCTT
>JAYVJQ010000411.1:0-3885 GCA_043769055.1 Allobrachymonas sp. | reverse complement strand
CAAGGCTCTGGCGTGCTCTCCAGTATGGTGGCGGCCAATGGCCTGATCGTGTTGCACCACGATCAAGGCAATGTGAAAGTGGGTGATGCGGTGGATGTGATGATGTTTGAGGGCGTGATGTGAGCGCATTGATGACGGTGTTGAAGGCGATCTTGATCGCATTGCCGTTACTTTGTGCGGGCTGGGCGCATGCGATGCCTGTGGGGCAATGGCCCGGCGCTTCGCTACGGGTGGCGGAAGGCTTGGCGTCCTCGGTGGGTGCTGAAGAAGTGTCAAGCCTTCCGGCTAATCGTTTCGTAGCGCATGAGCCGCGCCGCAGTTACCGCATGTCAGTAGAAAACCCGCTTTGGTTGCATCTACAGCTGCCCGCATCAGTATCGCCTCATACGCCCGAACCGCAACTGGAATTACCCAATAAGCTGGTGGATCGCTACGAGCTGTATCAGCGCGATGCCAGCGGTGCATGGCAGATGCATGCAGCGGGGGATCGCGTGCCGCATGTGCAGTGGCCTTTAGATTCGCTGCATCCGCGCTTTGAGCTGCACACACATTCCAATGGCAGCAAAGAGGCCTACATTCGCCTCGTTCATCAACTGCCCACGAGCCTGCAGCCACAACTGCTGAGTGAGCGCGATGCGATGAAGCGCGATGGCAATCAGATGCTCTGGACGGGCTTGCTCGCGGGTGTTGTGTTCACGCTGGTGATCTCTTGCGCGCAGATGTGGCTGGCTTATCGTGATCTGACCTATGCGTGGTATGCGCTGTATTTGCTGGGAACACTGCTAGCGGCGCTCGGCTACAGCGGAGTGGCGCAATCTTGGCTCTGGCCACAGGCCAGCAAATTTGCTAGCGATGCGGTGGTCTATGGCGTGTTGATGGCACTGGCCAGCAATCTGCAATTCAGCCGCGCGATGTTTGGTAGCTTGCAAGGTCGGGCCTATCACATCACGGTGCATACGCTGTGCGCATTGTGTCTTGGCTACATGATTCTGACTTTTTTCATTTCGCGCTATGACCGCATCGTGCCTGCGTTCAGTGCCCTCAGCGCCATCGTGTTTGTCTTCATTTTGTTCACGGCCCTCAGTGCATGGCGTAAAGGCGTGCGCTTTGCGCGCTACTGGTTGCTGATCTACACACCTTATCTGCTGGCCATTGCCTTGACGCTGGCCAACAGCATCGGTTTGATCGCTTTGCCTTGGCTTCCACTAGAAACGCCGGTGCTCGCAGCCATCGCCGAAGCCGTGGCCATGATGCTGTGCATCAACGCTTATAGCCGCCAGCGGCATGCACAAATGGTGCAGCAACAGGAGGCGGCTTTGCATGACCCCCTCACCGGTTTTCTGAATGCCAGCAGCTTTCGACAGCAAGCCGATCAGCTGTGGCAGGCCGCGCGCGCGCAGCGCCGCGATGTGGCCGTGGCCTATATCACGGTGGAGCCCGCAGTCGCAGGCGCCTCCTTAGACAACGAGGCCATGATGGCACGCAGCGTACGCTTGGTGCGCAGCATTGCACGCGAGTTTGATGCAGTGGGTCGCCTGTCCCGCAATCGTTTGGCGCTGTTGATGGCCGATCTACCGCAAGGTGAAGCGCTTTCGGGTCGCTTGGCACGCTTGGTCGCTTTGGGCATAATGTATGAAACGCAAGAGTCGCGCGCGATCACAATTCGCTTTCGAATGAGCGTGGGTATGCGCAAGCAGTTTGCAGGTTCGTTTACCGAGCTAGATGCAGCATTGAACGATCTCTTGCTGCAAGAAGTGGCCAACCCCAAACCGATTCATTACTTGCCCGATGCCGTGCAGCATCGCTACCCAAATTGACGATCCATTGAAGCATTTGCGAGACTCCTATCTTGACTACTACTGTTTTACAACTCATTGAATCGGGCGCCAGCCAGTTAGAGCAAGCGGGCGTGAGCTTTGGCCATGGCACGACGAATGCCTTTGACGAAGCGGCCTGGCTCGTGCTGTATTCGTTGAAATTGCCCATTGATGACCTCGATTCTGTACAAAACAGGCCAATTGCCGACATAGAATCTACACAGTTTGCTATTCTTTTAGGAGCGCGCATCAACACTCGCAAGCCCGCTGCCTACCTCACGCAAGAGGCGTGGCTACAAGGCGTGCCGTTTTATGTAGACGAACGCGTGATCGTGCCGCGCAGTTTCATCGCCGAGTTGATCGCAGATGCTGATAGGCAGGGCACGCTGGATTATTTTTTGAATCAGCATACCCGTCATGTACTTGACTTGTGCACCGGCAATGGTTCACTGGCTGTGCTGGCAGCCATGGCCTATCCTGAGGTGCGCGTACAAGGCGCCGACATCAGCCCGGATGCATTAGAAGTGGCCAAGATCAATGTCGCCAAGCATCATCTGAACAATCGCATCGAGCTGATTGAATCGGATGGCCTGACGCAGTGCACAGGCATGCAAGGCCAGCCCTATGACCTCATTTTGTGCAACCCGCCTTATGTCAACAGCGCAAGCATGAGATCTTTGCCAGCGGAATACCAAACCGAGCCCATGATTTCGCTGGCCGGTGGCGCCGATGGCATGGACTTTATTCGGCCCATGCTGCGTGCTGCGCCTGCGCTGATGAGCGAAGAGGCCGTGCTGGTGCTAGAAATCGGCAATGAGCGGGCGTATTTTGAAGCCGCTTTCCCCCGTCTAGAGGCGGTATGGCTGGAGACCAGCGCGGGCTATGATCAGGTATTGTTGCTTACGCGTCACACCCTCATTCGTGACATTTAGCCTGTTACTGGCCTGCTGGGCACAAAGGCCTACAGTTACAAGCCCTTGCGCGCTTAGAATGCCTGATACAAAGCATCTTGCATTGATAGCCCCATGACCGACCTTCCACCACCAATTTCCCATCTGGGTCGCTACGACATTTTGCGCGTACTCGGCCAAGGTGCGATGGGCGTGGTCTATGAGGGGCGCGATCCAAATTTAGATCGCCGCGTAGCCATCAAAACCGTGCGTGTGGTGGGCATGGGTGCGGCAGAAATTGTGGAGTACGAACAGCGCTTCAAAACCGAGGCACGCTCAGCAGGTCGCTTGCAGCATCCCAACATTGTCAGCGTGTACGACTCCGACAAGCACGTCGACGGTTACGGGCAAACCGCCTACATCGTCATGGAGTTCGTGCAGGGCGAAGATCTGAAGCATTTTCTCGACCAAGGCAAGCGCTTCTCGCTGGAGCAAACCGCCTTCATGATGGCCGATTTGCTCTCTGCGCTGGATTACGCGCACAAACACAAAATCATCCACCGCGACATCAAGCCCGCCAACATGCTGCTGACCAAGGAAGGCCGCATCAAGCTGACCGATTTTGGCGTGGCCCGCATCACCGATTCAGGCGAAGCCACCAAAACCAGTGGCGGCACTGTAGGCACACTCAAATACATGTCACCTGAGCAAGTGGCGGGCAAGGGCGTTGATTCATCGTCAGATTTGTTCTCAGCGGGCATCGTGCTCTACCAGTTGCTCACAGGCGTACGCCCGTTTGATGGCGAAGGCTATCTCGATATCGTCTCGAAGATTGTTAAAGAAGACCCAATGCCGCCCAGCCGCATCGTCGGTGCGCTACCGCCCTCGTTGGATGCGGTGGTCGCTAAAGCATTGGCTAAATCCAAACTGGATCGCTTTGCCGATGCTGCCGCCTTTGCTGCTGCCCTCAAGGCTGCGGTCAACAATGCCGATCTCACGATCACGCCTTCTGCGCATGCTCGCCCAGAGTTGGCCTCCAGCGTCGGAACTTTCCCTGGCAGCATGTCGGGGGGTACCAGCGGCAGCACCGTCACGCAAGAGTTGGAGTTGGTTTACTGGAAAGACATCAAAGAAAGCACCGAGCCCGAAGTGCTGGAAGGCTTTCTCAAGCGCTTCCC
>JAYVJQ010000410.1:0-3379 GCA_043769055.1 Allobrachymonas sp. | reverse complement strand
CATCTCATGCTGCACAAGCTCTGATAAATCGGGCGGCAATTTCTCCCACAAGCGTTCACGGCCTCGTTCATCAAAGTAACTCACGCTCATGCTGCAATGCCGCTGAACGCGCACCACGCAATCAGGCACGCTGAGGCAATCGTCCCACACGTCAAACAATTCTTCGCTGCGCCATGTGATCTTCGAATTGATGAGCGCAAAAGGCGTAGCGCCTAAATTCATCACAATCACGCGCTTGAGTAGCCCCACTTGCGGCGCAGCCATCGCGCGGCCAAAACCATTGCGCTGGCGAAAATCTGTCAAGGTGGCATGCAGCATGGCAAGCTGCTGGGGCAATTCCGCATCAGGAAAATTCACCAAGTGGCTGGCCATGACCAATTGCGGGTTACCTCGGGTCAAGATGGGCAAAATCTCGTTCATGTTTTTTCTCACTTCTTAAATATCAAGAACCATATCCATCACAGGCACTGCGCAGCACATGAGCGCTTGATGTTGCTCTAAGCCCGGCATGGGCTCAAACATGTGCAGCACCTCGCCTGAGACTACTCTTTGCTGGCATGCGCCGCACGCGCCTCCTCGGCAATTGGCTGGCAATTGCAAGCCTTGCTGCTCTGCAAGATCGAGCAAGCTGCCCGATGCAGCCGTCCAAGTCAGTTGCAAATTACTACGCTGTAGGTGCACCTTGAAAGACCCCGGCAGCGTGGGCTTGCACTGCGCGCTCATCTGCGTGCGTGGCGAGGCAAAGCGCTCAAAATGAATTCGAGCCGAGGCAACGCCTGCTTCCTGCAAATGACGCAGCCCCGCCTCCATAAATCCAGCAGGGCCGCACAGGTACACATCGGCCTCTTGCTGCTGCGCCAGAAGCGATAGCGGCTGCCAATCAACCAAGCCCTTCGTATGCTGGGCAACCGTGTTTGAATTTTGATCACTTTCATCATCGGTCACATGCAATCGCATCTGAGCCTGCGGTAGGTCCTTGACTAAATCCAAACTCTCTTGCCAAAGCGCAAGCTCACGATGATTGCGCGCTGAATGAATCCAAAGCAATGGAGTTCGTGCGCCGCGCTTGACCCAATCTCTGCACATGGCATGCAGGGGCGTGATGCCAATGCCAGCGCTCAGAAAAATCACGGGCTTCTCAAAGGTTTGAGGCAGCGTGAATGAGCCAAATGGCCCTGACAGCAGCACCTGCGTGCTGACTTGAAAATTTTCATGAATCCAATCGGAAGCTGAAGCATCTGTAGCGCCTTCCAAGCGCTGCTCGCGCTTGATGCTGATGCGAATGCAGCCACCACCACCATCATCACGCCCTGATACCGTGTAGCTGCGCCACTGATCTGCTCTCTGGCCCAGAGCATGCAAGCGCACATGCTGCCCGGCTTGCAGCGGCACTTGCAGGCCATCATCTGCCGCTAGATCACGAATCCAATAGCTTTGCACGCTCTCGCTCTCGCGCACCATCTCACTCACCACGCCTGCGCGAGGCCACTGCATGATTGATGGCGCTGTGGGCACTTGGCTAGCTCTCCTCATCACACCAGCGGATGGCGCTAACACCTCAATCTCATCTTGCAAACGAATTACCCCAGCTTTAACCACCCGTGCATACACCCCACAAAACACATGCCCCGCATGCCGCGCCAGCAAGGCGGGAACATTCACTTCAGCATCTGCCGTCAATGGGTTCACTGAAGTTGCGATACAGCGGTCAATCGGGCGCAGCACTTCTAGCTCCACCTCGCCCATGCGCAGACGATGCCCCGGCCACTTCAGCTCTTCCCAAGCTGCGCTTGCGTTGATCAACAAGTTGCCACGAAACCGCCTCGCATCGAGCTTGACGCCTGCTACCTCACTCAATTGCGCCACAGTTTGCAAATTGATGATCGACAGCGTGGCATCTGAATGATCCCAATAGCCCGCCACGCGCGAGGCCGCTGCTAATAGAGGCTGCAAGCGATCTTGGGGCTTTTGCAGCGATTTTGCTGGGAACCATTGCGCCAACACATCATTTGCTTGCTGCATCGAAGCGCTTGAATTCAACTTAATACGCAAGCTGCGCCCATCTCGGTGCAGCAGTGTTAATTGCAAGCCGATCTCATCGAATTGCACATCAAACAAGGGCAGCTGCGTATTTTTAGTCAAGCGCACAAAAGCTTGGCAAGGCGTCCATGCGCCAAGTTGTGCCAGCACGTGCTCTGCATTCGTAATCGCCCAAGCCCGGTCAAAAGCCAGCCCCCGCCCCACTTCTAGCTTGGCCTCAAGCAGCGCTTGTGCGCCAAAACCTTTGAGCGGATAGCGGTGGATGGAAGCGAGCGATATTTTCTGCATTGATGAAGTTTCGCCGCTCCAAGGCGTCAATCAGCATCGTTTATTGCCCTTGCGATGCGGCTTTGCCGCAAAATACATCCTATGACGACTGCAAACCTCGACGACTTCGACCGCGCCATCCTTGCGCACTATCAGCACGACACCAAAACAGCGGCCCAGACCATGGGGCAAGAGGTTGGCTTATCCGCCGCCGCCGTGCAGCGGCGCATCAAGCGCATGCGCGAGGCGGGCGCGATCCGCGCTGAGGTCGCGCATATCGATGCAGCCAGCGTGGGCTTGCCCGTCACGGTGATCGTGCATGTGGATCTTGAGCGCGAAACGTTGCGGCACATTGATGCATTCAAGGCGCTCGCGAAAAAGCGCAAAGAAGTTCAGCAGTGTTGGTACACCACGGGCCTCACAGATTTCATCCTGGTGGTGCATGTAGCCAGCATGGCAGCCTACGAGCAATTCACGCGCGATGTATTGGTCAGCCATGACAATGTGGCCAAGTTCACCAGCTATGTGGTGCTCGGGGAAGTTAAGAGTGGATTGGCTCTGAACATCGCTTAAAGCTACTGCACACAAAATCAGGCGGTAGCCGTTGCAGAATCTGCGCGGAAAGCTATGGTATTGAGAGCAAATGTGTGCGCAGAACAATCAGCGACGCGATTGCCAATAGCCGGGTTGGCGGTGTTGATGGGCCACAGCAAGAATGCGTATCACATCGTCCTGAGCGCGGTACATCAAATCGTATGGAAATCGCTTCAATGGATAACGACGCAATCCCGATTTGGGCGAATCCTGTAGCGGGGTGCCAAATTCAGGAAACTCGGCCAGTAGTTTGATTACGCGCTCAATCTCATTGCTGAACGCAAGAGCGATAACTTGACCCGCCTCGCGCTTGTAGTACATCGCTGCGGCACTGAACTCTGACTGCGCCTCCGTATGAAAAACCACCCTCATCCGATTTGAGCCTTGATCTGCGCAAATACTTCACCAGCAGGAATAAGCAGTGATGGATCACGATCAGCTTCGCTGTCACGGCGGTGCACCTCCTGCGCCCAAGCTG
>JAYVJQ010000409.1:0-3717 GCA_043769055.1 Allobrachymonas sp. | reverse complement strand
TTGCCCAAGCGCTCGCGCACCCACGCATGCTGCTGCGGCACGATACGCACCATTTTGGCGATGGTGATGATCACCAACACGAGTAAAACAATTGCAATTTCCATGATCAATCTTCCCTAAAAAATTTAAACAACTTCTACCACCAAACGATTACCTACAATTTGCTTGACGCGATAGGCACCCGCCACTTGCGCCACACCTGGAGCAGCCTGAACCTGCCATGCAGCACCTCGGTATTTGACTTGCGCTGTGCCATCTGCGCCCCAAGAGTCCACCATCACCACAGCACCAATGTCTTGATTCAGATCGGTATTGAAGGCCGCTGGCGTGGCAGGCGAGCGGGTTTGCCGCTTGAAATGCCAAATCAAGGTGGCCGCTGCGCCCACGATGGCTGCTGCTGTGATTTGCATGGTGAGCCCTGCGCCAGCGTGCGCAGCTAGTGCGCCTGCGGCAAAACCCAAGGCGATCATCAGCAGATAAACCGTGCCAGTCGTCAGTTCAGCGATGACGAGCGCCGCTGCAAAAATCCACCACCAACTCGCATCACTCATGATTTGCCTTCCATTTGACAGATTCGCCACATTTTGGGGCAAAACCCCAAAGTTGCAAGGTAAGTGCCACAGAAAGTCCTTACACTTCGCGTTTCAACCGAGATTACCCATGAGGCGTGGGACTATCGCGAGCGGATTTTCGAGGCAATTTCGTTCTGATTTTGGAGTTCGTAGCGGTGCTACGGACGAGAAAATCAGGGCGAAATTGACCGAAAAGCAGCCGCGAAAGCCCACGCCCCATGGATAATCTCGGTTTAACTTCTTCTGGGCAGACTAGGCCATGAAATTCCGCTTCCCTGTCGTCATCATCGACGAAGACTTCCGCTCAGAAAACAACTCAGGCATGGGCATTCGCGCTTTGGCCAAAGCCATTGAGGAAGAAAGCTTTGAGGTGCTGGGTGCAACCAGCTATGGCGATTTGAGCCAATTTGCGCAGCAGCAAAGCCGCGCCAGTGCATTTATTTTGAGCTTGGACGATGATGAGTTCACGCCCGGCCCCGATCTGGACCCCGCCGTTTTGAACCTGCGCACCTTCATTCAAGAAGTGCGCCGCAAAAATGCCGATGTGCCGATCTACATTTATGGCGAGACCAAAACCAGCCGCCACTTGCCCAACGACATCTTGCGCGAGCTGCATGGCTTTTTGCATGCCTTTGAAGACACACCCGAGTTCGTGGCCAAGCACATCACGCGCGAGGCCAAAAGTTACCTTGAAGGCATTCAGCCGCCCTTCTTCAAAGCCCTGCTCGATTACGCAGAAGATGGCTCGTATTCATGGCATTGCCCGGGCCACTCGGGTGGTGTGGCATTTTTGAAGAGCCCAATTGGCCAAATGTTCCACCAATTCTTTGGCGAAAACATGCTGCGCGCCGACGTGTGCAACGCGGTTGAAGAGCTCGGCCAACTGCTCGATCATGATGGCGCGATTGGCGAGAGCGAGAAGAATGCCGCGCGCATCTTCAACGCCGACCATTGCTTCTTCGTGACCAATGGCACGAGCACTTCCAACAAGATGGTCTGGCATCACGCCGTCGCTCCCGGCGATGTGGTGGTGGTGGATCGCAACTGCCATAAATCGATTTTGCATGCGATAGTGATGACGGGTGCGATTCCGGTGTTTTTGAAGCCCACGCGCAATCACTTTGGCATCATCGGCCCGATTCCGAAGGAAGAGTTTGAGCCGGCCAGCATCATGGCCAAAATCAAGGCCAATCCGCTGCTCAAAGGCGTTGATCCAAAGAAGATCAAGCCGCGCGTGCTCACGATTACACAGTCCACCTACGACGGCGTGCTCTACAACACCGAGACGATTAAGAACATGCTCGATGGCTATGTGGAGAACCTGCATTTTGATGAGGCTTGGTTGCCGCACGCGGCTTTTCATCCGTTCTACGGCACTTACCACGCCATGGGCAAGAAGCGGGTGCGCCCGAAAGAGGCGCTGGTGTATGCCACGCAATCGACCCACAAGCTGCTCGCAGGCATCTCACAGGCCAGCCATGTGCTCGTGCAAGACGCGCAAAACCGCCAACTCGATCGGGCGTTGTTCAACGAAGCGTATTTGATGCACACCAGTACATCGCCGCAATACAGCATCATTGCATCATGCGATGTGGCTGCAGCCATGATGGAGCCACCGGGCGGCACAGCGCTGGTGGAAGAGAGCATTGCCGAAGCGCTGGATTTTCGCCGCGCGATGCGCAAGGTCGATGCGGAATACGGCAAAGATTGGTGGTTCAAAGTCTGGGGGCCAGAGAAGCTGGCTGAAGACGGCATTGGCAAGGCTGACAGCTGGATCATCAAAGGCGAATCTCGCACCACGAAAAAAGGCGAGAACGTGGCCAGCAATTGGCATGGCTTTGGCAATTTGGCAGCGGGCTTCAATATGCTCGATCCGATCAAGAGCACCATCGTCACACCCGGTATGGATTTGAACGGCAAGTTTGCCAAAACAGGCATCCCCGCCAGCATCGTGAGCAAGTTCCTTGCTGAGCATGGCGTGATTATTGAGAAGACGGGCCTGTACAGCTTCTTCATCATGTTCACCATCGGCATCACCAAAGGCCGCTGGAATACGCTCTTGGCTGCGCTGCAACAGTTCAAAGACGATTACGACCGCAACCAACCCATGTGGCGCATCCTGCCCGAATTTTGCCAAAAACACCCGCATTACGAGAAAATGGGCCTCAAAGATCTCTGCCAGCATGTGCACGGCATGTATGCCAAATACGATATTGCCCGCCTCACGACTGAGATGTATCTGAGCGATTTACAGCCTGCGATGACCCCCACCGATGCTTATGCCCATATCGCCCGCCGTAAAACCGAGCGCGTGGAGATTGACAAACTAGAAGGCCGCATCACCGTGGGCTTAGTAACGCCTTATCCGCCCGGTATTCCGCTGCTCATTCCCGGCGAAGTGTTTAACAAACGAATTGTCGATTACCTCAAATTCAACCGTGAATTCGCCAAAGAATGCCCCGGCTTTGAGACCGATACGCATGGTTTGGTGGAAGAAGTGGGCAAGGATGGCGTGCGCCGGTATTACGCTGATTGCGTGGCGGCATGAGCGAGCCACTAAACCACATCACGATCTACACCGACGGCGCATGCAAAGGCAATCCCGGCCCGGGCGGATGGGGGGTGCTGCTCAAATCGGGCACGGTAGAAAAAGAGCTGTTCGGTGGCGAGCGCGACACGACGAATAACCGCATGGAGATGATGGCGGTGATTGAGGCTTTCAAAGCGCTCAAGCGGCCTTGCCACGTCACCCTGCACTTAGACAGCAAATACGTGCTGCAAGGCATCACCGAATGGTTGCCGGGCTGGAAAGCCAAAGGCTGGAAAACGGCGGCTAAGCAGCCGGTGAAGAATGTAGATTTATGGCAGCAGCTGGATGCGCTGGTTCACACTGGAGGCCACAAGATTGAATGGCGCTGGGTCAAAGGCCATGCGGGCGACCCGGGCAATGAGCGGGCGGATGCGCTGGCCAACAAAGGCGTGCCCTCCTGATACTACTAAAAAGATAGCATTCAGTGCAGTATTTATGCCGGCTATCTGTCTATTTACCCTATATTCATGTTGTCACGGCTATCGAAGGCAGGACTTAACTTTCGTTGGGAATGTTTTCCGAAATTGGTCATCACGCTCTTGCCTTTATTGTTCA
>JAYVJQ010000408.1:0-3128 GCA_043769055.1 Allobrachymonas sp. | reverse complement strand
AATCGGCTTGTGATCAAAGCTCTCAAAAATATCGGCGAGTTTGCGGCCGAAGGCGCGCTCAATCGTAGCCACAGCAATGCTCGAATCAAACGGCGGCACTCGGTCTTGCAACATCGCCAGCTCATCGGCAATATCAGTAGGCAACAAATCGCGTCGCGTGGAGAGCACTTGGCCGAATTTCACGAAGATGGGGCCGAGGGCCTCCAGCGCTTCACGCAGCCGCTGGCCACGCGGCGCGCTTAAATTTCTACCTAGCGAAGCGATGCGAGCAATCAGCGTGAGCCAAGGCTTTTGAAAACTCTTGAGCACGAGTTGATCAAGCCCATAGCGCAGCACGATGAAGACGATGAAGCTGCCCCGACTGAAGCGCGCAAACCAACTCATGAGGCGGATGACTCTGACTGGTTTTGCTTCATCGCTGCGGGTGCAATGAATTTTTTCAGCGCATCACCGATGCCGCGCACAGCCTTCATCAGCGTGTGCGCGGGTACATCGCCCACAATGCGCGAGAGATCCTCCTCCACATCCCAACGCACATGATCGACCAGCCAATTGACTTCCGCTGCCAGCATCACATCACCAGAGACTTCCATGCGCGGTTTCTCACCACTGAGCAGCGTTTGCAGGATGGTGAGCGGATTCGTATCGAGCACTTTGAGCGACAAATCTGCCTCATCATCGGCCTGCGCCAAATCAAGCAAACCCGCCGGAGTCACTACTAATTTCATAGCTACAGGCGCAGCGTCGATGCCAACAACTTGCCCTTTTTGCCTCTTTAATCTCTCAATCGCTGCGCTCTCTTGCTGCAAGACGTGATTGAGCAGCAACACCACGCGCTGCTGCATCTCGCGCATCAGCCAATCGGGCGGCTTGGGCAGCGGGAAACTGGGAAACGTTGGGGCATTGCTCATGCTGTGCATTATCTCTGCTTATTTTGTGGGCTTGGTTGTTTACGGGTTTGACATTCTTGCCCTTTGTAGTGCGGCTTTGGCCTGTGGGCGCCGTATCAGGGCGGGCTCATGGTTCCTGCTCAGGAGCTAGGCGACACCCGTCGCCTGAAATGATGACGAAAGCGCTGCGCGTTTACTGACCTTGCGCTGCAAAAATCGCCCGCCCTGATACGGCGCCCACAGGCCGGTTGTTGGCGCGGCGACGTTTTGATCACAGCTTGCAAACACCATTTGCATTTGCCATCAATGGCGCGCGAACATCTTTTGCAAACCAAACAGGCCGCGAGGGTTGGGGTTGCTGCGGCTGCCGATTTCTCGCAGCGCAGGCTTAAAAACGCGACGCGCTTTATCGTTATCTAAGCGGCAGGTGCCGCTAATCCCGAGCAGGGACCATGAGGCAGACGCAATAGCCCCAATCCTCGTAGCCGCTTCTACCAAAAAGGAAACATGCAGCGCACTACAAATTCAATAGCACTTACCGCAGCAAATACGGCGGCTACACCTCAATAAGACTTAAAAAAGCCCAGTGAGAACCGGGCCTTTTTACAAGAGGCAGGGAAGACTAGTTCAAAGCCTGCAAACCCGCCACCAGCCAACCTGCGCTGCCGTCTTTCGGCTTGGTCATGTTCCACACTTCGCGGAACGGGCCGGGGCTTTGTGATGGATCTTCTTTGATCATGCCGGAGAATTCGACGCTAGCCATCCAGTCGTTGCCGGTGTCTTCGATGCCCAAGAGCTTCGCATCCAGCGCAGCGACTTCGGTATGGTTTGCAGCACCGCCAATGTGTTGATCGCGCTCAGAGAGTTGCTGCCGAATTTCACGCAGCATCTCATCGGTCATCATCGTGCCGAGTGTGGACACATCGTTTTTATCCCAAGCCGCTTGCAGAGCCACGAAAGCTTGTTTCGCAGTAGCCAGGAATGCAGGTGCATCGAAATCAGCTGGGACAGTCCAGTTGCCTGCGCCGCCAGCCAAGCGAGAGCCAATCAAGCTGCCACCTGCCGGCTGATTCGCTTGAAACGCTGTTGAATTGCGCTCCCATGGTCGGGCCGATGCGTCATTGCCCACATTTTCTGGGTTGTAATTTCGCTGCGCCGAAATATCCGGCGTTGAGCCCCCATTGCCCATGCCTGCACCGGCACCGGCACCGGCCATCGCGAACGGAGAATTCTGTTGCTGGCCACCTTGGCTAGCTGCTCGGCGGCGCATAAACCAGCCCACTGCGACCATGATGGCGAGCGCGAGCAAGCCAAACATCAAAATCTGGCCAAAGGCCTCGCCCAAACCGAGCGAGCTTGCGAGCCATGCGAGGCCCAAGCCAGCGGCCAAACCACCGAGCATCATGCCCCAAGGTTTCTTAGGCGCTGCTGCTGCAGCTGCGCCAGCGGCAGCTGGTTTTGCGGCGGCGGCTGCGCCGGGTGTTGCTGCTGGAGCGGCAGGCGCAGCTTGCTGCTGCGTCACGTTGTTAGATTGTTTGCCCATGGATTTACCGCCGCCCATGCGTTTGGCAGCGTCTGCATCCAAGCTCACGAGCGCGAGGCTTAGAGCCATAACACCTGTTGCAATGAAAGAAAGAAATTTCATACCATGCCTCTTTGAAAATATTGCCAAACACGAATATACCGCCAGTCTGTAGGATTTCAAGTCCTGATGTTCCCTAAAGGAAATCAGCACTTGATACCTACGTGCAACGCCACCACACCTGCAGTCATGTTGTGTATATCGACGTGACCAAAACCTGAGGCCAGCATCATTGTTTTTAGCGTTTGTTGATCAGGATGCATGCGGATGCTTTCTGCCAAATATTGATAGCTTTGCGCATCGCCTGCAACCATTGATCCTAATTTTGGCAGGATGGAGAAAGAATACCAATCGTAGGCCTTTTGTAGGGGCTTGGCCACTTTGGAGAATTCGAGTACCAGCAGCTTGCCACCAGGCTTGAGAACTCTGCACATTTCTTTCAAAGCTGCTTCTTTATGCGTCATGTTGCGCAAACCGAAAGCAACGGTAACCACATCGAAATGATCGCTGGGCAGCGGCAGCTTTTCCGCATCGCATACCAGCGTGGGCAACGAGAATCCTGCATCTTGCAGGCGATCTCGCCCCACGCGCAGCATCGCTTCATTGATATCCGTGTGAACGACCTCGCCTTGGCCATGTTCCAAGCCCACTTTTTT
>JAYVJQ010000407.1:0-2902 GCA_043769055.1 Allobrachymonas sp. | reverse complement strand
GCCATCTGGGGCATAGCTGTAAATGCTTGGTCTGTTGCCACATTAAAATGATAACTTGCAACGGCCATCCGTTAAACTTGACTTATGAATCGCGAAACCGCCCTCCATTTACTTGCGCAGCACAAGCCTCAGCTCGAGCGCCAATTTGGCGTGCGCAGCTTGGCTTTGTTTGGCTCTGTGGCCCGCAACACGGCGCGAGACGACAGCGATATCGATGTGCTGATTGCTTTTGATTCACCCACAACCTCCAAGCAGTTTTTTGGCGCGCAGTTTTATCTTGAAGATGTGTTGAATTGCCGCGTCGATTTGGTGACAGACAAAGCGCTGCGCAAAGAGTTGCGACCTTTCATTGAACGAGATGCGGTGCATGTCTGAATCGAGCGATGCGCGGGAATGGCGGTTTTATATCGCCGACATGATCGGGTTTTGCGAGCGCGTATTGAGCTTTACGCACGGCATCAGCAGAGAAGAATTTGTCACTGAGCCTATGCGCTACGACGCGACAGTGCGCAATATTGAACTAATTGGCGAAGCCGCCACCCATGTTCCCGCCAGTATCCGCCAAGCTGCAGAAAATATCCCGTGGCGCATGGTAGTGGCCACCAGAAATCAACTCATCCATGGCTATGTTGGTATTGATGATGACGTGCTTTGGAGCATCATTGAAACTGATATTCCAGTGCTTCTGGATGAATTGAAAAAACTACAAAATTCTTCGTGAGCATTAGCTCTAAAACTCTGCTTCTTATTCCCACTCCACAAGCCTTAAAGATGACCGAAGCTCTCATCCTCCAGCAAACCCGCCTCTGGCTTGAGAAAGCCGTGATCGGCTTAAATCTTTGTCCGTTTGCCAAAGCGGTGTATGTGAAAAATCAGGTTCGTTTGGTGGTGAGCAAGGCGCGGCATGCGGATGATTTTTTGGAAGAGTTGGATCGTGAGCTTGACTTGCTGGTGGCCACGCCAGCAGCGGAAATTGACACGACGCTGTTGATTCACCCCACACTGTTTGAAGATTTTTTGGATTTCAATGATTTTTTAGAAATCGCTGAAGACGTGATCGATGAGCATGAGCTAGAAGGCATTGTGCAGCTAGCCAGCTTTCATCCTAAGTTTCAGTTTGAGGGCACTGAACCTGACGATATGAGCAACTACACCAATCGCGCGCCGTTTGCGATTCTGCATTTGCTGCGCGAAGACAGCGTGGAGCGCGCTGTAGAAGCCTTCCCGCAGGCGGAGACGATTTTTGAGGCGAACATTGCAACGCTTGAAAAGCTGGGCAAGGATGGTTGGAAAAGCTTGGGGCTTTAGTTCGCGTTACAGCCTCAATTCGAATCTGCCGCTGATGCATGGCGCTTACGGTGGAAATTAAACTGCACCCATTCCGACTGAATCTCCTTAAACTGAGTTAGAACCTCTCCACTACCGCCTTGCTAGACGCCACCACAAATTGCGCCAAGCTCTGCACCGCTGCCTCTTTGCTCATCACATCGCTCACAGTGCGCAAGCTCACCTGGAGCTTGCTGCTAGAGAAATCCGCCAGGCCGTAGCCGCGCTTTTCTACATCGGCGAAGACGAAATGCGGGTTGCGGGCAATGCGTTCGGGCACTTTTTCGTTGCTGCTGGCGGCGCTGTGGCGCGAGGTGATGCTCGTGCCGCAAAACTCGGTGGCAATTGAGGCGCTGCTGGTTTGAGTGAAATCTGCTTTGACGTGACCCACCCAGTTTTCATGCACATCACCGCCGAAGAAAACGACATTTTTGCTGCCCGCTTTTTGAATCGCATCTGTCATGCGTGTGCGGGCGGCGCTGTAGCCGTCCCAACCATCGTTCCACAGGCTTTTTGCTTTTCCCGATGCACTGAAATCGCGTGGGCCAAACAGCGAGGATTGGCCCATGATCTGCCAGCCCGGCGCAGTGGCGTTGCGTGCCAACGATTGCGCCAGCCAACTCTCTTGCGTAGCGCCCAGCATGGTGCGCGCAGGGTCGTACCACGCAGGGCATTGCGCTGGGTTCACGGTACTTGATCCCAATGCGCCATCCTTCGTGCAAACGGGTGCATCTTTGTATTGCCGCGCATCGAGCAGATACAAACTCCCCAAAGCCCCTAAACGCATCTCGGAATACAAGCGCATTTCGGCAGCGGGCTTAGCGCTCAAGCCAGCGAGTGCGCGCGTGAGTACGCTGGCGCGCAGCGGCGTGTGCTCGTAAAACGCTTGATAGGCGGCTGCGCGGCGCGCTTCAAAATCTGCGGCTGCTGGGCCTGCATCACCGGGCGTGAGACCGGCGTAATCGTTTTGCACTTCATGATCGTCCCAGGTGAAGGCCCATGGGCAAGCAGCGTGCATGGCTTGCAAATCAGCGTCGCTTTTGTGTAGGGCATAACGGCTGCGGTAATCATCGAGTGTGAGCGTCCAGCCTGCGTTGCTCGTGGCATTTGGGGTGCGCGCTGGGTTAGCAGCGCGCGGATATTCATAGATATAGTCGCCCAAAAACAGCACCAAATCGGGCTGATCGGCCAGCATGTGGCGATAGGCGCTGTAGTAGCCGTGCTCCCAACGCTGGCATGAGGCGTAGGCAATGCGAAAGCGATTCGGCGCAGCGTCACCCGGCAGCGTGCGTGTGCGGCCAATTGCACTCGTCCATTCACTGACTTGGAAGCGATAGAAATAACCGCGCCCAGCTTCTAAGCCAGCCAACTCCACATGCACAGAATGCGCCAGCGCTGCCAGAGCCTGCGCTTGCCCGCGCTGCACAATGCGCGCAAAACCTTCATCATGTGCCAACTCCCAGCGCACCGTGATGTTGTCAGCACCTAAATTGCTCGCACCCAAAAAACCTGTGGGCGCAAGCCGCGTCCAGAGCACCACGCCGTCCTGCGTGGGCGAGCCGCTGGCAATGCCGAG
>JAYVJQ010000406.1:0-3516 GCA_043769055.1 Allobrachymonas sp. | reverse complement strand
CCTAAGCCGGCGCGCACATAGGTTTTGATCACGTCAGAATCAATCGCTTCAATGGCCATGCGGGGGGTGAGTTTCTTTGCTGTAAAGCTGCGTCAATCTTTGTGCGGCCCTTAAAAGTCGGGTGATAGCTCACGAGCGGCTCGCCCGCTAAATCTTGCAGCGTGACTTCGCTCACCTTGGCGAGTTTGTGGCCTGCAGGCATCACGAGCACATGCTGCCATTCGTAGCAAGGCAGGGTGACGAGCTCGGCGTAATCGGCCAAGCTCTCGGTGGCAATACCAATTTCGGCCACTTCGTCGATCAACATTTTGGCCACTTGATCGGGCGAGCCTTGATGCAGACTGATGTTGACTTTGGGGAAGGCCTCCCGCAGCTTGGCAATCGGCGTAGGGAGCACGTAGCGCGCTTGCGTGTGCGTTGAAGCAATGCTCAAAGTGCCGCTGTCTTGCAAGCTGTATTGCTCACCGATACGTTTTAAATTGCCCACCTCGCGCAAAATAATTTCAATGCTTTTAAGCACTTGCGCGCCCGGCTCAGTGATGCGCTTGAGCCGCTTGCCGTGTCGCGCAAACACCTCTATGCCCAGCTCTTCTTCAAATTCGATGATGGCTTTGGAGACGCCGGGCTGAGACGTATGCAGCGCCTTGGCGGCTTCGGTGAGATTGAGATTGCGCCGAGCAGCTTCTTGCACAAAGCGGAATTGGTGAAGGTTCATATCAAAAAACAGCTAAAGAATGGGTTTATTATGCCTTTTCTTAGAGCTTATCGTTTACTATGAAAATAATAGCACGACGGGTATATTTTATGCCGGGGACAGCCTTAAAAGATGCTGAAAATGAGTCGGTTTATCGTGCTGAAGCACGCATCAAGGGGACTTCCATGCTCGCATTCGCCATCGCGATGACGCAAATGAGTTTTAAAAATTCACCTTCATTGACACACGCAAACTGCGTGGCTCAGCGGGATGCACATGCCGATCTGCCACTGGAGCAGCTTCGCCGGGCAGCTGGGATTCGTAGAAGTATTGAATATCGTTGTTGCGGCGGTTGAAGAGGTTGAAAACATCAAGACCGAATTCAAGGTGTTGGCTGAATTGGTAGCCAAGGCGCATATTGGTGGTGATGCTCGGGGTCGAGCGAAATGTGTTGGTGGATTCCAAAGGCCCTGAGCCAATGTACCGTGTGGCCAGTGTCGCAGACCAAGCATTGCGCTTGAGAGTTGCAGAGAAGCTGGCCACGCGATCTACGGCGTTATCGATGAAATCACCGTTGGCGAAACGTGCGTGTGTCCAAGCAAAATCGGCGTCAATAATGAGCCATGGGCGCGGCGTCCAGCGGTTGTTAAATTCAATGCCGTAGCGTTTGCTGGCAGCGCCTGCTTCGGTTGCGCCCGCATCACCCACATAGACCAATTCCGAATCTGCATTCAAGCGCCACAACGCGATGGAGCTTTGCAAACCCGCAATCGCTTCTGTGCGCACGCCGATTTCTAGGCCACGCGAGGCAGATAAGCCGGGCACGCGATCTGCGGGCAGGCCGGTGAGCGGATCGGTGGTGATGGTTGTGCCGCGTGCATCGTTGCTGTGAAAGCCACGGCCTGCATTGAAGAATACTTCGGTTTTGTTAAATGGCCCGAGGATCACGGACAGCTTGGGCGATACGGTGCTGTCGCTGGCTTTGCCTGAATTAGTAGCAAGAGACAGGCTGTTGACATTCGTTTGCAGGCCATCCCAGCGGATGCCAGCAACTGTGCGCAACATAGGCAGCCATTGGGTACTGTTTTCTGCAAAGAGGCCAGTTTGCGTCTGGCGCACGGCATCGTTGCGCGTGGTGTTGGTGATGCTGCGTTGCTCGGTATCGAACAAGCCAACGCGAATCCGATCATGCCGTAATTGAATGCCGAACTGCGTGGAGGAATCTTTGCCAGCGAAGAGGTGCGATAGGGTGCGCGAAGCTTGGCCGCCATACACACTGCGCGCATCTTTTTGCAGAAATTGATCACCGCCTGCGCCCTTGGTGAAATAGGTGAAGTTGGAGTACAAATCGAGCGTGTAGCGCAAAGCGTAGAACGACACTTCATCGCGGATGCCTTGGCCGCTTCTTTGCCATTGGCCGGAAAGACTGCTGCGTTGAGTTTTGCCGCCGTTGCTGGTGTCAATGGCGTCAAATCGGTCGAAGATACCTGCGCTCGTGCCGCCAGTGTAGGGCTGGCCAATCAAACGCTCTGGGATTTGATCGGTAGCGCGCCAATCGGCGCGGTAATCCATCAAGCTGATTCGCCAGCCGTTGGCTGAGTTGCCATCCGAGAGGCTGAGCACGGCGTTGGTTTTCTTGAAATTCTCTTTCAATGCCCAAGGGCCATCGTTGTGCGCCAATTCAAGTGCGCCGAGCAATTGAAGCCCGCCACCGACTTCCGTAGAGCCTGCCACCAAGCTGCGCCGAAAGCCGCGAGCCCCGAGCTCTAAGCTGGCCGTTGGCTTGATCTGAGTGCGATACACCACATCTGCTGCACCAGCCGCCGCAAAATCACCCTGCGTTGCGAAATACGGGCCTTTGCGGTAGTCAATGCGATCAACCAATTCGGGGATCAAGAAATTGATATCGGTATAGCCTTGGCCATGTGCGTGCGTGGGCATGTTCACGGGGATGCCATGGATCGATGTGGCGAAATCTGTGCCGTGGTCTAAATTGAAGCCGCGCAAGAAATACTGGTTGGCCTTGCCATCGCCTGAATGTTGCGTCACGACCATGCCAGGCACAAACTCCAAAATCTCACCGGGCCGCAAAGCAGGCTTGTTTTTGAGCAACTCCGCGCGAATGCTGCCTTGCGAGGCTGCATCGCTGGCGCCAATCGCGTTGTCGTAATGTGCCGGCACTTCCACGGGCTTGAGCGTGGGCTCAGCGCTTTGCGCAAAGCTCGCCGAGCAGCAGCAAGCGGCTACAAATGAAAGTGCAAATGGGGGTGCTCGATAAAACTGAGGTTTCATAACAATATTCCAAGTCGTTCAACAAACCAATACATGGCGAGCAAGATCAAGGCCACGGAGCCGCCTTGCACGATGATGCTTTGATAGTGTTTCCAGCGGTGCAATGCCCAATAGATCAATGCCCATGCGGCGATGATGAGCAGTTGGCCGATTTCTACGCCGATATTGAAACCGAGCAACGCCCAGATCAGGCTGCCTTCGGGCAATTGCGCTTCTGTCATTGCACCAGAAAAGCCCAGGCCATGCACCAAACCAAAGTTGGCAGCAAGGGCTGCGCTGAGCCAAGGGGATTGCAAGCTGGATAAGCGCGGCTTGATGAGGTTGAAGGTGGCAGAGATGGCGATCGATAATGCAATCACGGGCTCGACCCACCGCGGCGAGCCGACCCAGCCATAAGTGGCTGAAATCAAGGTGATGGAATGGCCGAGCGTGAAGGCGGTGATGGTCATGAGCAAGGCTTTCCACTCACGCGCCATGCTGAGCGCTAAAGTCAACACCAAGCAGATGATGAAGGCGATGTGATCGGCGCC
>JAYVJQ010000405.1:0-2755 GCA_043769055.1 Allobrachymonas sp. | reverse complement strand
GCGGCGGCGGGGGAGAGGCTAACTGGCATGATATTTACTTGGGGATGATTTCGCTTTGCTCAATGACTTCATTGCTTCGCAATCTCAATGACGAAATGACTGGAGTCATCGCGGCACAGCCGCATCATTGGCGCTGCAAAGCGGCAAAGTCATTTCGTCATCAAGCAGCGACAGCAGTCGCATGCTTTTGCTTGTAATCAGAAATCGCGGCTTTGATCGCGTCTTCCGCAAGAATCGAGCAGTGAATTTTTACGGGCGGCAGAGCCAGCTCTTCAGCGATTTGGCTGTTTTGCAAAGCGCCTGCTTCGTCTAGCGTTTTGCCTTTGACCCACTCGGTGACGAGGGAGCTGGAAGCAATCGCTGAGCCGCAGCCATAGGTTTTGAAGCGCGCATCTTCAATCACGCCAGTTTGCGGATTGACCTTGATTTGCAGCTTCATCACATCGCCGCAAGCAGGCGCGCCGACCATGCCCGTTCCCACTGAATCGTCGCCTTTGTCAAAAGCGCCGACGTTGCGTGGGTTTTCGTAGTGATCTACGACTTTTTCACTGTATGCCATTTTGTTTACTCCAAAAACTGTTTGCTATCTGATGACTTCGCTTCGCTCAATGATTTTGTCGCTGCGCGACTTCGATGACAAAATGACTGAAATCTGAAGTCATCGCGGCGCAGCCGCATCATTGAAGTCGCAAAGCGGCAGAGTCATTTCGTCATCAATGCGCCGTCCACTGAATCGTGGAAATATCGATCCCCTCTTTGTACATATCCCACAGCGGCGACAAGTCGCGCAGCTTCGCAACGTTGTGCTTGATGGTGGAAATTGCAAAGTCAATTTCTTCTTCGGTTGTCCAGCGGCCAATGGTCATGCGCAGTGAAGAGTGCGCCAATTCGTCGCTGCGGCCTAAGGCGCGCAATACGTAACTGGGCTCAAGTGAAGCTGACGTGCAAGCCGAGCCGGAAGATACAGCCAAGCCTTTGATACCCATGATCAGGCTTTCGCCTTCTACATAGTTGAAGCTCATGTTGATGTTGTGTGGCACGCGGCGCGTCTCATGACCGTTGATGAAGACTTGCTCCACATCTTTCAGGCCATTCAAAAGCCGCTGCTGCAAGCCAGCAATGCGTTTGTTTTCCTCATGCATTTCTTCTTTGGCAATGCGGTAAGCCTCACCCATGCCCACGCACTGGTGCGTAGGCAATGTGCCCGAGCGCATGCCGCGCTCATGGCCACCGCCATGCATTTGCGCCTCTAGGCGAATGCGTGGCTTGCGGCGCACATAGAGCGCGCCGATGCCCTTGGGGCCATAGGTTTTGTGAGAAGTGAGGCTCATCAAATCAACGGGCAAAGTGGCCAAATCAATATCGACGCGGCCAGTGGCTTGCGCCGCATCAGAGTGGAAAATCACGCCTTTTTCACGGCAGATTTTGCCAATGGCCTCAATATCTTGCACCACGCCAATTTCGTTGTTCACGAACATAACGCTGGCCAAAATCGTGTCGGGCCGGATCGCGGCTTTGAAGACTTCGAGATCGAGCAAACCATCGGCCTGCACGTCCATATACGTGACTTCAAAACCTTGGCGCTCCAGCTCACGCATGGTGTCGAGCACGGCTTTGTGTTCGGTTTTCACGGTGATCAGGTGCTTGCCCTTGGTTTTGTAAAAGCCCGCTGCGCCTTTGATGGCGAGATTGTTCGACTCCGTAGCACCAGAAGTCCACACGATCTCTCTCGGATCTGCGCCAATCAGCGCTGCGATATGCTCACGCGCTTTCTCCACCGCAGCCTCAGCCTCCCAGCCCCAAGCATGCGAGCGGGAAGCTGGGTTGCCGAAATGCTCGCGCAACCAAGGAATGATAGCGTCCACCACCCGTGGGTCGCACGGGTTGGTCGCGGAATAATCCATGTAGATGGGGAAATGAGGCGTGGCTTCCATGGGTGGCTGTCGCTTAAAAGGTTGAATCAAAAACTATGCGATTACTTCGCAAAGGCTCCGCTTTTATTTAGCAAAGGCTCCGCCTAGTGCAAACACAGAATTCGGCGCATTGATACGAATCGGCTTCACAACCTGCATCGGCGCAATCGCTTTCTTGAGCATGGGCTTGGCTTCGATGTACACGCCTTTAGCCAGTTGCTCATCTACCATGTCTTGCAGACTCACCGAGCCCAAAAATTCGCTCATGCGGGCATTGAGCTTGCTCCACAAATCATGCGTCATGCAGCGGCCTGCATCGCCGCCGTTGCAATTTTCTTTGCCGCCGCAGCTGGTCGCGTCCATCGCCTCATCGACCGAGGTGATGATCTCGGCAATCGTCACTTCGCCCGCCGCGCGGCCCAAGGTGTAGCCGCCGCCGGGGCCACGGGTGGATTCCACCAAGCCATTGCGGCGCAGCTTACCGAATAGCTGCTCCAAATATGACAGAGAAATTTGCTGACGCTGGCTGATGGCAGCCAAAGTCACAGGGCCCGCGTTTTGACGCAAAGCCAAATCAATCATTGCAGTGACCGCAAAGCGGCCTTTGGTAGTGAGACGCATGTTCAGCTCCTAGCTAATTCATTTCAAAAGGTCTTGACAACAACTCGATGGATGCCTGCAAGACCACGTCTCCGCCCGTATCGGCCATCCCCCAACTGCTGGGAAGGCCACCTCTCGTCGATTCGTGGATTGTTAGATGAGGATCTGCGCTGTCACCCTGACGCTTTGCACCGATCCGGTTAATCTTGAGCATTTCACTCAAGTATAGCAGATACCCCACG
>JAYVJQ010000404.1:0-3925 GCA_043769055.1 Allobrachymonas sp. | reverse complement strand
GCCACCTCCTTGCGCAATTCTTGCTCTTGCTCGGCCTGAGACAGTGTTTTGACTTGACCGGGAAAGAGGTAAACATCCTCCTCCAGCGATGTGGTTTCCCAGGGCACTTGGAGTCCGTTGGAGGACAAGCGAACACTTAAGCGCACCCGCTTGAACACATCTTCAAGCTTAGCCGACTTCACCGCCAACTCTCTGACCAAATAGGAGGTATACAGGCCATTCGTGCCCTCGCCATCAAGTGCTACTTTGCCGGGGGAGGTCGAATACGCCAGCATACTGCCCACGGGCGCATCAAACTGAGTCAAGCCTTTCGCAGGTGGACGAAAGCGATCCGCAAAAGGATCATCCCGACAAGCATCCAAAATCACGAGAAAACTTTTACCTTTGTGGTTTTGCATATAGCCCACAAGATCACTCACATCAACACCTTGTTTGCGCACGTCTTCGCTGTTGCTGATATTGGCATTAACCGGGATCAGATAATTCTTCCAATCCATCTGCACACCATGCCCAGCGTAGTAGAAGAGCGCAAACTTCACTTCTGGTTGGCGGATTTTCTGCCCAAACTCAGACACGCTCTGGCGCATCTGAGTTTGGGATGCGTCCATGGCTGTGATGACTGAAAAGCCCGCTTCTCGCAAAAGCTTGCTCATCGAAGCGGCATCATTTTTTGGATTGACCAAAGGAGCCGATGCGTAAGCCGAATTGCCGATGACTAACGCGATGCGGTCATTGGCCCAAGAGCAAACGCAAAACAGAAGTCCCAGTGCGAGCCCGCAACCTCGAACATACGTTTTCAACAACATGAATGACATCTCTCATCAAGCAGCAAACCCCGATTACGGGGTTTGCTTGTTGGCGAGGCTACTGGAAGATCACTGTCGCTCGGAAGCGATAGCTACTTCCTGGAATGCCTCGCGTGGATCCAGTCAACGGAACGTAATGTGTGCCCACAAAATTAGTGCCATTAATAATGCCAGACCACCAATTGCCATTCATATCGAGGAAGCTGTAAGTGATGGGTAGGGTCGTACCACCCGGTGCCGAGACATACGCAGGTGTTGTATTTGCACTAAACGAGTATTGATTCGTTGCAGCATTCCAAATTCCATAAAAAGTTTGGGTTACGAAAGGGTTCACAGATGGAGAGAAAGTTGTCGCCCCCATGGCAATAATCGATTGAGGTCCGCTGTGGAAAACGCGCGTGCTTGTCGAGGTAGAGCCATCAAGCGCAGTCACCGTTGCGGTAGAGGTGGTGAGTTTGATGGTGATGGTGATAGGCACATTCGACACCGTATCTGCCGCAGTTGCTTGGTAGTTTTGTAGCGTGTTGACCGCAGGCATCAGCGCGCTGGGGAAAGCAATTGTTGTCGTATTGAACGGATTACTCCAACCCACCGTGTTGTACATGCGGGCGCGGCTCTGCCAGCTACGAATCGTCGCTTCGCGATAGTCGCCGGGTGTACCGCTGCCCAGCGAAGGAATATTGCCTGACCCGCAGTCTGGATCGGCAGCAATATCAATGCCAACTGCTTTGCTGGTGGGTCGATTACTCAAGCTGTAAGCGCTGGCCACACGGCTACCACCATTCCATTTCTTTGGGTTGATGCTTGAGCTACTAGCCAGAGCACCCTTCGGGTCGCGCTGTTCGGCATAAATACTGACGCTTTCCACCGGGCCGCTGTTGAGGTTATTGACCCAGCTGACGTTAAAGCTGCTGCCGGCCGGCGCATAGCCATCAGCCCCAGGAGTCACTAGGCTGGCCGAGGGCGATACATCATTCAATGGGAATCCAAGTGCCGCCGCCGGAGAAGTGATGGGCGACAAGATGCGGGAATATTCCACCGCGTCTGGCACACCCGAGACATTGCTATTCAAGAAAATCTCAGCCGTGTACTGATTGAAAGCTTTGAACATGGAAAAGTCTGTCACGACGGGTATGGCCCAAGCTTGCCCACCACTGGACCCCGCAGTGCCCGCACTTGAAGGGAAGAATCCTGAATACAAAGCAGCGCCATCGAGTGCAACTGCATTTAATCGGAATGAGTTTTGACCTAGGTTGGTGCTCATGGTGGTGGAGCCGACGACTCCACTGCTGTTATGAACGGCCAAATAATCATTTGCGCCACACACCGTACTATTGGTTAACACCAAGCCAGCCGCTGGCAAGCCAGGCCCTTTCATACGCACTGCTCTGTTCTGGGCATTTTCCCAAGTTTGAGTGGCTATGTTGAAACGATTCGAGTTAAAAAAGAATCGTAATTCTGAGCGCATGAAGCTTGGATTTCCGCCAGTCGCGTTGACGTTTCTTATAGGATTCGTTTCACTGAACTTCGAGTAGCGAGCCTCAACGGCAAAGTCGTAGTTACGTTGATTGCCATGCGCAATCCAATTGCCGGCTTTGGATGCAGTGAGGGAAGCATCGCGCTTGAACATCACATAAACAGGGTATTCAATTGGAGTAGAGACGACTTCCGTGCGCGTTCCAACTCTGGGCTGCCGGATTGTGAACTCAACCAAGGCCAAGTCATTGAAAGTAGCTGTTGAACCGGGGTAATTGCCTGTGTAGAGAATCACGGCGTTACGCAGTGTACTGCCAGGAACAGCTTGCGGCCCTCCTCCTGCTTCTGTATCACTGAATAAGCGCAGAAAATGCCGATCCTCATCCATTCCGCTGTGCTTATAATTCGCAGAAAAGAAATATTTGCCGTTGGCGGGCTGCGCATCATCATTGCAGCGCGCAACATAAGCAGGCGCAGTGTTACCTGGGGTTTGCAAACAGAAATTGATCTCCGTCATCAAGGTATTGAGCTTCTCATAGGTCAACTCTGCACTGGCATTGACAATAACCGAGGTGGTTGCCAGCGGAGCCGATGCCGTAATCAGCGTATCCGTCACAACGCCTGTGGCTGTGTTGGTGTTGGCCGCGCTGAGCTTGACCGTTAATTGCGTCACGCCGGTTGCAGGATTACGTTTGTGTGAGATTGACTCGATCACGGCATCAACACCATTTCCGTCGTACACGTATTTGTCGGTGATGGGGTTAAATGTGGCCGTGGTCGTGACGCCTGCAAAACTGAGCGCGGCCGCCACCGAAGTTCTCAGATCAGCAATGGCTTGATTCAGCTTGGAAATATCGAGTTTGGAACCATCGAAGGTTTTGTCGGTGCCCGACACGCTGGCATCCAAAATATCCGAGACGATCTTGTCGGTCAGCGGATTGACCATCACGCGCTTGAACACACCAGCGCTGATGTTTTCATTGATCAGCGAAGTTAACACCTTACCCGCTGGATCAATGACTTTCACGACAATCGGCGCAGTCATCGTACTCGCGGTTGTGACCAAGAAATTACCATTGTCATCGGTCAAGCCATTGAACTGAACACCGTTGCGATCAATTGCCTGCACGGTTGCGCGCTTGATGGGGGCACCATCACCCGCTGCGCCACCAACGCCACCGCCACCCCCACCCCCATCGCCGCCACGCCCGTCAGAAGAAATGTCGCCCAGTGCGATATTGAATTCTGTCAACGCTGCCAGAAGCGCAGGGCTCACGCCAGCCGAACTTCCACCGCCTCCGCCACATGAAACCAGAAATATCAAAGCAATCAAGCTGTAAGCCAATTTGCGAACGCAACTGACATTGGTATATTTATTCATGCAAAACCTCGATGACAAACAGATAAAAGTGACGGTCAAAATATCGTGGATATTTTTAAGCGATGTGTGACATATTACATCTTTTCAAACAACAGGCGACATAAAACTACATTTTTTATCTCCTCACTTCTGGGGAGACGCTGCGTAAGTCGTCTAAATGAGATAGGCATGAATTTGGAACAAGATGCTCAACAAAAAAAACCGCGCTTGTGCAGTGATCAAGCGCGGTTTTTGGATGACGCAGTCTGCAAACAAATATATT
>JAYVJQ010000403.1:0-5535 GCA_043769055.1 Allobrachymonas sp. | reverse complement strand
AGCGCCGATGACTTAAAACAGTCATGATTCATTGAAGCGGTAAGGCCGCGAAGTCATTTTGTCATTTCTTCAAAACACCACACTGCTATGGAATTTTTCATCATCTCCATGCTCAACGGCCTGAGTTACGGGCTGCTGCTGTTTTTGCTCAGCTCCGGGCTCACGCTGATTTTCAGCATGATGGGTGTGCTCAATTTTGCGCACGCTTCGTTTTACATGATTGGCGCCTATGTGGGCTTCACGGTCAGTGGCCTCGTGGGCTTTTGGCTTGCGCTGATCATTGCGCCGTTGGTGGTGGGCGCTTTGGGAGCGTTGTTTGAAAAATATGCGCTGCGCCGGGTGCATCAGTTTGGCCACGTGCCAGAGCTGTTAATCACCTTTGGCCTGTCCTATATTATTTTGGAAGTGGTGCAACTCATCTGGGGTCGCTCCGCAGTCGAGTTTAAGCCTCCTCAAGAGCTGTCTGGCCCCTTGTTTAGCTTGATCAATCATGCGCAAAACGGTCTGAGCTTCGTCTGGGGCCGTGCAACGCCTGAGATGTGTACGGCAGCTGATGCCAGCATTCGCGTGGTGTGCTCGTTGTTTCCAGCCACTCGCGGCTTCATGATGTTGGTGGCGCTGGTGATGCTGGTGGCGGTGTGGCTGCTGCTCACGCGCACCCGCATAGGCTTGGTGATTCAAGCCTCACTCACGCACCCCGATACGGTGGAGGCGCTGGGTCACAACGTGCCGCGCGTGCTGATGATGGTGTTTGGCGCAGGTGCGGCGTTGGCTGGTCTTGCAGGCGTGATTGGCGGCAGCACCTTCGTCACTGAGCCTTCCATGGCTGCTTTGGTGGGGTCGGTGATCTTCGTTGTTGTCGTGGTGGGTGGTATGGGCTCGCTGTCTGGTGCGTTTTTGGCCTCGATTTTGATTGGTGTGATCCAAACTTTTGCAGTGGGTGTGGACACTTCTATTATGAGTATGGCGCAAAGCATGGGCATGCAATTTTCTGATGTAGCCAAGAACAACTCCTTGCTCAAACTCACGGTATCGCAAATCGCGCCGATCCTGCCCTTTCTCTTTTTGGTGCTGATCTTGATCTTCCGGCCCAAAGGTCTTTTGGGTACGAGGGAGGGTTAAGCGATGACTACAAAATATTATGAATTCAAGCCCTTGAATGTGGGCCGCTGGGTGGTTTGGAGCTTGTTTGCGCTGGTGATGATTGTTGCGCCGCTGATTTTCACGAGCAGCCTGTCCACCACCATGCTCGCACAAATGGGTATCGCCATCATCGCTTGCCTGTCCTACAACATGCTGCTGGGCCAAGGCGGCATGCTGAGCTTTGGCCATGCGGTGTATACCGGGCTGGGCTCCTATGTGGCCATCCATGCGCTGAATATGGCCTCAGGCGGCACGATGCCGATTCCAGTGAGCTTGGTGCCAATCGTGGGCGGCTTGGCGGGCATGTTCTTTGCGGTGCTGTTTGGCTATGTGACCACGAAGAAGGCAGGCACGCCGTTTGCCATGATCACTCTGGGCATGGCCGAGCTGGTGTTTGCCATGTCGCTGATGTTCTCCGAGTTCTTTGGTGGCGAAGCGGGCGTGTCAAGTAATCGCGTGTTTGGGGAGCCCTTCCTAGGGATAACTTTTGGCCCTGCAATTCAAGTGTATTACTTGATCGCGATCTACACCTTCATCTGCGTCGCGCTGATGTTTGCCTTCACGCGCACGCCGCTCGGCCGCATTTTGAATGCCGTGCGCGACAACCCTGAGCGCGTGGAATTTGTGGGCTACAACACCCAGCGTGTGCGCTACATGGCCTTCATCATCGCGGGCTTCTTTGCAGGTATCGCGGGCGGCTTGGGTTCGATTTTGTTTGAAATCGTCACCGCCGAAGTGGTGGGCGCAGCGCGCTCTGGCGGCTATTTGCTGTTCACGTTCTTGGGTGGCGCTACATTTTTCTTCGGCCCGATCATCGGTGGTATCTTGATGGTACTGGCCTTTGTGTTGCTCTCAGAATTGACCAAGGCTTGGCTCTTATACCTTGGCTTGATCTTCCTGTTTATGGTCATGTATGCACCCGGCGGTATTGCCTCGCTGATCATGATGAATCTGCGCGTGGCAGCATTTGGTTTTTTGCGCAAACTCTGGGTCAGTTATCTGGGCCTGGGCATTTGCGCGTTCATCATTTTGCTGGGCGCGGGTGCAATGATTGAAATGATTTATCACTTGCAGCTTAATGTGGCTTTGGGCAGCGAGATGAAGTTCTTAGGTATGCCGCTGGATGCTAAGGGCATCAACAGTTGGTTTGGCGCTGGTTTTATATTGCTCACGGGCATTGGGCTGTTTGAAGTGGCGCGTCGCCAATTCCTCAAAGAATGGAGTCAAATCCAAGAGGATATTGAGAAAGAAATCAAGCGTCGGGAGGCTGCACTATGAGCACCCCAAATTCGTCACCCATTCTTGAACTCAAAGACCTGCGCAAGAGCTTCGGCAAAACCGAAATCATTCGCGGTGTGAATCTCGCAGTCAACGCAGGTGAGCGCATCGCGGTGATTGGGCCGAACGGCGCAGGCAAATCCACGCTGTTCAACCTGATCTCAGGCCGCTTTGAGCCCAGCAGCGGCGATATTTTGCTCAAGGGCCAGCGCATCAATGGCAAGAAGCCGTTTGAGATCAATCGCATGGGCCTGTCGCGCAGCTTTCAGATTACGAATATTTTCCCCAAGCTCAGTGTGTTTGAAAACCTGCGCTGCGGCGTGCTCTGGAGTTTGGGCTACAAATATTCATTCTGGAAATTCTTGGCCGATTTGGATGATGCCAACGAGCGCGCCGATCAGCTCATGGAGATGATCAAGCTCGATAAAAAGCGCGATGTACTCGCCATGAATTTGACTTACGCCGAGCAGCGTGCGTTAGAAATCGGCATCACCATTGCAGGTGGCGCAGAAGTCATCTTGCTCGATGAACCCACAGCCGGTATGAGCAAAACCGAAACGCAAAACTTCATCAAGCTCATTCGCCAAGTTACCGAGGGTAAAACCCTGCTCACGGTGGAGCACGACATGGGCGTGGTGTTTGGCCTCGCCGACAAAATTGCGGTGGTGGTGTATGGCGAAGTGTTGGCTTTTGATGAACCCGAAGCAGTCCGCGCCAATGCCAAAGTGCAAGAGGCGTATTTGGGCTCACCTGTGGCACAGGCCGAAGCAGGAGGACATTAAGATGAGTACCGATCTGTTAACAGTAGACAATCTGCACGGCTACTACGGTAAAAGCCATGTGCTGCACGGCGTGCAATTTAGCGTAGGCGAAGGTGAGATTGTGGCTCTTTTAGGCCGCAATGGTTCAGGCCGCAGCACAACAGCCAAAGCCATCATGGGCTTGGTCGATTGCACCGGCTCCATGAAGTGGCGCGGCAACGAAATCTTAGGCAAAAAAGCCTTTGAAGTGGCGCATCTGGGCATCGGCTACGTGCCCGAAAACCGCGATATTTTCCCCACACTCACCGTACACCAAAACCTGATGCTCGGCCAAAAGCGCGGCGCCAAAAACCCGCGCTGGGGTTTTGACGACATGTACCAAATGTTCCCCCGCCTCAAAGAGCGCCAGCACACCGAAGCCGGCGTGATGAGCGGCGGCGAGCAACAAATGCTCACCCTGTGCCGCACCCTCATGGGTGACCCCGACCTGATCATCATTGACGAACCCACCGAAGGCTTAGCCCCCAAAATCGTTGAGCTGGTGGGTCAATATCTTCAAGAGCTCAAAAAACGCGGTATCTCCGTTTTGCTCATCGAGCAAAAGCTGACGATTGCCATGGCAATTTCCGACCGTGCATTAGTCATGGGCCACGGCAGCATTGTGTTCACCGGCACGCCAGAGACGCTGCGCGCCGATCCTTATATTCGCAAAGAATGGTTGGAAGTTTGATTGAATAAGCTATTGATTTAATTGATTTTTCGGTATTTTTATCAATTCAGATAAAATATACCGAATGAGCGATTTCAAAGCATATCTGCCAATCAGTAACGACGCAGCTCGCCAATACATTGACGCGAGGCAAACCTTCCTCGCCTTACGTGATGCGCAGCGCGAGGCGCTGCAAGTACGCGGGAGTATGTATTGGCATGGTCAATCGGACAGTTTGATCCGCACATCTACGCGCGGCGCAGAAAAGAGCCTAGGCAAGCGCTCGCCAGACACCGAGAAAATCTACGCTGATTTCATGGCTCGCAAGGCCGATCTGTCGCAGCGCGTGGACGATCTCAAGCTCCAAATCCGCCGACATGAGCGAGTGAATAAAGCGCTCTATGTCGGGCGCGTCGACCCCACAGTGATCGAGCTTCTCACGCGGCTTGAAAGCGCTGAGCTAGCCGAGTATTTTCATGTGGTGGGCACGCACGCGCTCTATGCCTATGAGACGGCAGCAGGCGTGCGCTTTGATGCGAATGTGACAGCCACGCGAGATATTGATCTGCTCTGGGATGTGCGCAAGCGTATGAGCTTCTGGACGCAAATGGAGCGCCTAGATTCTTCCTTCCTAGCCTTGCTCAAAAAGGTGGATTCCAGCTTTCGCATTCGTCAATCGCAGCGTTACACAGCGGTGAATGCAGAAGGTTTTGAGGTTGATGTTTTGCGCCGCATGCGCGAAGGCGATGATCCGCATCCTATCAAAATCAGCGAGCGCACCACTGGAGAATGGACTCCCGGCAAAGCCACAGATTTGGAAGAATTGTCTGTCGTGCAAGCAGCCCGAGCCAGTGTGTTTCTCAATACACCCAGCTTCGAGGCCGTGATCGTTGATCGCAATGGACGCATGGCGCAGATGCGCACCATCCAACCCAGCGTGTTTGTACAATTCAAGCAATGGATGTCCACCCTCGCTGACCGCGAACCGATCAAACGCCAACGTGATGCCGCACAGGCGAGGGCGGTACAGGCGCTGCTGGATGAAGACCGACTGTTATGACGAAAGACTGTTGGCACGCAGAATTTGAAGCAATTTGAGTGGTTAGCCGGCATAGAATAAGCGTAGATTGCTACTTATTCAATAGCAACGCGCAAACTAGCTAACCCAATCCCCGAAGCATCAAAGCCGCCATCAACCGCCAAACATTGGCCGTTCACATACGAAGCCTGCGGGCTGCACAGCCAGAGCACCGCTCCTGCGATTTCAGCTTCTGAGCCGTAGCGGGCCAGTGGAATCGTTTCGTGATAATCGCGGCGAATCTCGTTGCTGTGGACAGCTTTGGCCATGGCGGTCTCGACCGGGCCGGGAGCAACGGCGTTGCAGCGGATGCCGGCGTTGCCCAGTTCCAAAGCTTGCTGCTTGGTCAGGTGGATGAGGGCGGCTTTGCTGGTGCCATAGGCCACGCGCAGGCTGCTGGCGCGTAGGCCGGAGATGGAGGCGATGTTGACGATGCTTCCTTTCTCTTGACCCAGCGAATTGCCTAAGTTGCGCAGCATATACGGCGCGCAAGCCAAGGTGCAGAGAAACGGGGCAGTGAGGTTCACATCGATCACGCGCTGCCACTCTGCGGCGGTGTGCGCGAG
>JAYVJQ010000402.1:0-4201 GCA_043769055.1 Allobrachymonas sp. | reverse complement strand
CGACGAAATGGGCGAGACAAAAAATCAGACGGCTACACATGTAGATCGATCAGGAAAAAGGTTTTCGGACGCGGGTTCAATTCCCGCCAGCTCCACCATATATCCATCCAAGGCCGTTTAGCTTAATCTGCTAAACGGCCTTTTTCATTTCAACCTGACCCAAATCATGCGTTCAATTCGATGTAACGTATAATTCACAGTGATGTTCGATGTTCTGGCGTATCAAGATGAATCTGGCCATCAGCCCTACACAGAGTGACTGAACAAGTTGGCGGATAGGCAAGCCAAAGCCCGCGTGTTGGTTCGCGTGCTGCGCATGGCGGGCGGCAATTTTGGTGATTGCAAACCGATTTCGGATGGTGTGTGGGAGCTACGAATCGATTGGGGGCCAGGCTACCGCGTGTACTACGCGCAAGCGGGCAAGAAACTGGTGTTGCTGCTCACAGGCGGTGACAAGCGTAAGCAGCAAGCGGATATCGCGACTGCACTAGCATATTGGACTGACTGGCAAAGGAGTAATGCTAAATGAAAGCCTCAAAACCGTATGACGACAGCGTCGTTGAGATGCTCAAAGCTGATCCCGAGTTGGCAGATGCTTATCTCGCCGCCGCGCTAGAAGAGGCCAGCCTGCCCGGTGGCCAGTTTGCGCTGCTCGCTGCGCTGCGCCATATCGCAGAGGCCCAAGGTATGGCGCAAGTGGCCGAAAAAGCGGGCATACCGCGTGAGAGCCTCTACCGTGCCCTGAGTCCCAAAGGCAATCCCACGATCAAAACCTTGCTGGCTGTCATTAGCGCTAGTGGGCTACAACTGGGCGTGACTCGCCAGTCTGATCAAATGGTCAGCGTGTGAGCTAGTCCACACGCATCGAACAAACCTGATCAAAATCATCTCATTTACACAAGGAATCATACGCATGGGCGCGCAATGGAAAGCTAAAGGCAAGGAACTGGCGGCGAACGCTAGGGGAAAGTTATTTGGTCGTTTGGCTAAAGACATCATGGTGGCGGCTAAGAGCGGAGCCGATCCGGCTTCTAACTCGCGTCTGCGCTTGGTGGTGGAGCAGGCGCGTAAAGTTTCTATGCCTAAAGACACGCTGGAGCGGGCGATCAAAAAAGGCGCGGGGCTCACGGGTGATGCGGTGCATTTTGAGAGCGTGATGTATGAAGGCTATGCGCCGCATCGCGTGCCGGTGATGGTGGAATGCTTGACGGATAACGTGAACCGCACTGCGCCAGAGATGCGGGTGTTGTTTCGCAAAGGACAGCTGGGCACATCGGGTTCTGTATCGTGGGATTTTTCGCATGTGGGTTTGATTGAGGCGCAAGCCGCCACCCCTGATGCAGACGCTGAGATGGCTGCGATTGAGGCGGGTGCGCAAGATGTGCAATTGCCGCAAGCAGGCGATGAAAGCGATGACGGCAGTGAGGCGCTGCCACTGTTCATTACCGATGCCACGGATTTAGATGTGGTGAGCCGCGCTTTGCCTGCGCAGGGCTTTACGGTGGTGTCTGCCAAATTGGGTTACTTGCCGAAAAATCCAATCAGTGCTGCCAACCTCACGGCAGAGCAGCGCGATGAGGTTGATGCTTTCCTTGCCGCGATTGATGGCAATGATGATGTGCAACAGGTGTTTGCGGGCTATACAGCTTAATAGCCAGTTCAGCGCTTTTTCTCCGCTGGCCGTGCAGATTTTTTGGCCGCAGGAGCTGCTTTTTTTGCGACAGGTTTCTTGCTGGCTGCGGCAGGCGCTGCACTGGTTTGCGGCGCAGGCATTTGCACCCCCGCAACTTCTTGCGCTCTGGCCAGCAGCAGTTGATGCTCGGCCAGCAAATGATCACCCAAATCGGTGATGTCAGGCATGGCGCGGCGGCAGGCGATCAGGCCGTAATCTAAGCGGCCCGCGTAGCTTTGCACCGTGACGTTGAGCGCCATGCTGTGAATCGCGATGGACACAGGGTAGAAGCTGGCCAGCTTCGCGCCTGCAAAATACAGGGGCATGGGGCTGCCGGGCACATTGGAGATGATGAGGTTGGCCACCGGCGGAATGGCTGTGATCAGGCCTGAGCGCGAGGCCGCTGCTGCGATGCCTGAGACCAGCCAGGGCGCAGCCAGCAAGGGAAAATCGGTGGGCATGGAGGTGTTCATGCCGCTCATCATGGCTTTGTTGGCGGCGGAGGATTGAACGATAAGTTGCAAGCGTTTAACTGGATCCGATTCATCGGTGGCCAAGGTAACGAACATACCGCTGACTTGGTTGTTAGCCGTGGTGTCTCCAGCTGCGCGCAGGCTCATGGGCACTGCGGCGAGCAGGGGCTTGCTAGGTAAATCGTTGTGGTCTTTCAAATAGCGGCGCAGCGCGCCGGCAGTGGTGGCCATGACCACATCGTTGAGCGAGCCACCCAAGGCCTTGCCGATGAATTTGGTCTCGGCCAGTGAAATGGTGCGGCCAGCGAAAGTGCGCTGGTTCGTAATCGCCGCATTGAGCAAGGTGCGAGGGCCGAAGATTTTGAAATCGCGCGGCGGGCCCCAGCGGCGTTTGCCATCATCATCGCGCGCGGGCGTGAGCAAGCCTTTGATGCTGTGCAGCATGCCAGGCGCGCCCTTGGCCAGATCGAGCAGTTGGCTGATGGTGTTGCGAGCGGCTGCGCCAGCCAACTCAGCCATACCCAGTTGGTAGCGGTTGCTGCGCACGCGCGGGCGCGGCGGCTTGACGACGCGGCCCGTAGGCTCCATGTCAAAAATCGATTGCGCTACCGCCATGCCGCCTTGCCCATCCATGCCCGCATGGTGCGCCTTGGTGTAGAGCGCCGCTTGCCCGCTTTTGAGGCCGCTGATGATGAAAAACTCCCACAGTGGTCTGCTGCGATCGAGCAAGCTCGAATGCAGCCGCGCCACATACTGCTGAAGCTGCCGATTGGTGCCAGGCTTGGGCAGGGCCACATGGCGCACGTGGTAATCTAAATCTACTGCTTCGTCATCCACCCACACGGGGTTGGACAGATCAAAGGGCATCAGCGCAAGCTTGCGTGTGAACAGCTCGGCCAAGTGCATGCGCTCGGCGATGCGCTGCTTGGCGTGCTCATAAAAATCATCCGATACCATGCCGCTGGGCATATCCAGCACGCAAAGCGAGCCAATGTGCATCGGCATTTCTGGCGTTTCTAAATGCAAAAACATCGCGTCTTGCGCGCTCAGATGGTTCATGGGCATGGCTTCTCTCCTCAGTGTTCATGCCATTATGTTTTTGTTGCGAGTCCAGAGCACCCCGTGCATACCCGATTGCGCTCCATTGAGTCTCGGGCGTGACTCAAATCAGCCTATTTTGTGCAACCAGCCAAGGCCAGCCGATGTACCACCTGCCGCCGCACCCCGCGCAGGCTTGTATTCGCAGCCAATCGGGTCGCTATAACCCAGCTCATCGATCAGCTTGAAAAGATACGGGTAGTTGATCTCGCCCACATCCGGCTCAAAGCGCTCTGGCACACCCGCAATTTGCAAATGCCCCACATTGCCACTGGGCAAATACTGCTGCAGTTTGGCCGCCAAATCGCCTTCCATGATTTGGCAGTGGTACAAATCCATCTGCACTTTCAAATTGGGAGTACCCACCTCGCGCACGATTTCATGCGCATGGTCTTGCCGGTTCAAGAAATAGCGCGGCACATCGCGCTGATTGAGTGGCTCGATCAAGATTTGAATGCCCAGCGGTGCTGCCAGTGCAGCGGCCCACTTTAAATTGGCCACATACGTAGGCTGCAATGCCTCGCGTTCCATGCCTTGCGGGATGCAACCGGCCATCACATGCAGCTTGGGGCAGCACAAGGCTTGGGCATAGCTCAGCGCCAATTCAAGCCCAGCGCGAAACTCCGCCTCGCGCCCCGGCAGCGCCGCCGTGCCGCGATCGCCAGCGGCCCACGCTGCGTTGATGCTGGCAGTATCCATACCCGCTGGAGGCGCATTCATCAGCACCAGCTCCTGCTGGTTTGCTGACAACAGCGCAGCAATCTCTTGCGGCGCGAGTTGGTATGCAAACTGATACTCGACTGCTTTGAAACCATCGCGGGCAGCAGCTTCAAAACGCTGCTCAAAGGCCAGATCGGGATACAGCAGGCTCAGGTTGGCGGCAAAGGTTGGCATGATGAATACTATGAAATAAATAGCAAACTATCTATGTTATACGCCGGTAATTAATCGATTTTAT